>NZ_JBSQYM010000055.1:0-17249 GCF_055140805.1 Orenia sp. | reverse complement strand
TTAATTAATCTTTTAATCTTTAATTTGTGTTAATTCGTTGCTAATCTTTAGCTTTTGATCTTTAGTCTTTTATTACACTTTAAAGTTGGACACCTATATAGGTTCGTGAATCTAGAATAAAATTTAGCCATAATGCTATATAGAGATAATGGTACACTTTCGTGTCAGGAATCGGGAATCAGTTATCAGGAACTTGTAAACTATACTGATTCCAGATTCCTGGTTCCCGACACGAAAGTGTCGCAATATACCCATAAAGAGACATTAGTTATATTGAGATTCAATTAGCATAGTGCATTATATTTATACTACTAAAGTGAAATTCGTCCAAGAAATTTAAACAAAAAATTGACAAACTAACGAACGTTAGTTATAATGAAGTTGTAATATAGAATTTAATCATAAAGGTGGGATGAGAAATGTTAAAGAAAATTTCCCAATTTTCAACTAGTTATCCATGGCTAGTAGTTATCTTTTTTATATTATTGTCAGTATTTTTTGCTATTGAGCTCCCCAAAGCCAAACTAGATGCTGATTTAAAGCATCAAATTCCAGCAGATATGGCATCTCGTCTAAATATTGAAAAGATTGAAGATATATTTGGTGGAACTGAGGTAGTGATATTAGCTTTAAAGAGTGATGATATTTTAAGCCAAGATACTTTGGTTAAAATCAAAGAATTATCTGAGAAGGTAGAGAGTTTAGACTTTGTAGAGCAGGTAAATAGTCCTTTCTCTTTACAGGATATCAGAGGTGAAGATAATCAATTGATTATTGATGATGCAATTACTGATATCCCCACAAATCAACAGCAAAGAGAGATCTTAAGAAGACGGATTAGAGATAATGATCTGGTTTATGGGACTATTATTTCTAAAGATTTTAAAGCAGCCTCAATTGTTGTGATTTTAAAAGAGAAGTTTAATGATAAAGAAATATTGACTCAACTGAAAGATATTATGACAAAAACTTCTGGAAACACTAAGGTATATCTAGCAGGATTGCCTATAGTCAGAGCTGAGGTATCAGCTAATATGCAACATGATTTAAAACGATTTATTCCAATTGGGTTATTAATTATGTTGATTTTTCTATATTTTTGTTTCAAAGAGTTGCAAGCAGTATTGTTGACCTTAGCAGTAATGATAGTCTCTATTATTGTGGCTATGGGATTAATTCCTTTATTAGGATGGAAGATTCAATTGATTACTATTATCTTACCAGTGATTCTCTTAGCGATAACCAATGATTATACAATTCACATTATTGCTATCTATCAACATAAAGCGAGGCTAAGGTCTGAAGCTAGTAATAAAGAACTAATAACAGAGGTAATTGCAGAGTTGGGCTATCCAGTTATTGCCGCAGGATTAACGACAATTATAGGTTTATTATGTTTACTAGCACATATTATAGTTCCTGCCAAACAATTAGGAGTATTAGCAGCTATAGGTAATGGATTAGCTATATTAGGTAGTCTCTTTCTGGTACCAGCCTTATTGGTCTTATTACCTAAGAAAAATTTTACAAAGAAGATAGAGAAGAAGACTTTGATAGATAAGTTACTTAATTTTATTGCTAAAATAGTAAGTACTAGACCTAAAACAGTATTGATAGCTTCAATAATTATTATTCTAGCTATCTCGTTAGGGATTCCCTTACTAAAAGTTGATACAAATCCTATCAATTATTTTAGCTCAGCTACAGAGATAGTCAAAGCAGATAAGTTGGTCAATGACTACTTTGGTGGTGCTACTAATATCTCTATTGTAGCTAAAGGGGATATTCAAGACCCTGCTATTATGAATAAGATTAATAATTTGGAGGAGGAATTAGAGAATAATCAGGATATTGGAACAGTTGTGGCTATTTCCAAACCAATAAAAGAGATGAACCAGGTGCTCCATAATGATAATGAGCAGTATTATCAGATTCCTCAAAGTAAGAATGCAATAGCTCAATACTTTATGCTATATAGTATGTCAGCAGATTTAGATAAGGTAGTTGACTTTGATTATCAGTATACCCAAATCACTGCTAGAATTCCTGGAAACAGCTCTAATCAAGTTAAGAAGGTAGTTAATGATATTAAGGAATATATTGAAAAAGATAAAAATTCCCCTTTTATTATTGTAGGGGGCTATGCTGATATCATAGCAAATTTAGTCGATTCAGTGGTTAAGGGTCAAAGCTCTAGTCTAATAATCTCTTTAACAGTTGTAGCTGTAATTGTAATGATTTTGTTTAGATCAATTATAGCCGGATTTTTAGCAATTACACCTTTAGGATTAGCGATGGTCAGTTTATTTGGTTTAATGGGTTATTTTAATATTGAACTAAACATAGTAACTGCTCTATTATCATCAATTATGATCGGTGTAGGAATAGATTATACTATTCATTTCTTATGGCATTATCGAGAAGAGAAGAAGAGTAAAACTTCCATTGAAGCTGTTAAATCTACGTTATTGACAGTTGGCAGAGCGATTATCTTTAATGCTTTGTCAGTAGTTTTTGGATTTATTGTACTGATGTTATCTAATTTTTTACCTGTTAAATTTTTTGGTTTCTTGATTGTAATTTCAATTAGTACCTGTTTATTAGGAGCTTTAATCCTTTTGCCAGCTATCTGTATTATCTTTAAACCAAGTTTTTTAGAATCTAATCTATCTGAGAATATTGTAGATATAAAAGGTTAAAGTGGGGTAAAAGAGAGATATTGGGACACTTTCGTGTTTTAGTTAACAGTGTACAGTGGTTTACACGAAGAGTCTTATATTTTAGACTCGTAGGGACGGTTGACAGTTAAGTTCAAAAGCACTAAAATTCCTTAAAGCATAGGGTTTTGTCTTTTTACTGTAAACTGTCCACTGTCAACCGTCAACTATGGATATAAAGTGTCGCATTATCCCCATATAGTTTTATTATTATATTTCTAAAAATAACGGAGGAGGGTTCAACTATGAAGAGATATTTAGTTTTAATGATAAGTTGTATTTGTGTCTTTACTATAAGTACTTTGGTATCAGCCCAATTAACTGGTCAAGAGGTTTTGGATAAGGTAAAGATTTCTACTGAGCCTCAAACCTCTTATGTAAAGATGAGAATGGAACTTTATAGTTCTTCTGGTCAGTTAAGAAGAAGAAGCTTAGAAGGATATAGAGATAATCAAGGTGATGATAAGGCAATGAATCGATTCTTGTCACCTGCTACAGTTGAAGGCACATCCTTTTTATCTTTAGATAAAGATAATGATGAGGATATGTATCTTTATCTACCAGCTTTGGGCAGTGTTAGAAAGATATCTTCTAGTCAAAAGAATGGTAGCTTTGTAGGAACTGATTTTACTTATAATGATTTAAACCTAATTGGTGGTGGAAATTACAATAAGGATTATGATGCTACAATCTTAGTAGAGAATGATCAAGAATATATTTTAAAACTAGTTCCAACAGATAGTGATATAGATTATAAATATCTGAAGATGTGGATTAATAAGAAAGAATGGCATATGATTAAAGTTGAATTTTATGATGAAAGAGGTAAACTAGAAAAGGTATTGACTCCTGAGAGTTTTGAAAAGATAGCTGGATATTGGACAGCACACAAGTCAACTATGGAAAATATACAAGAAGGAAGTAAAACGGTTATTTATATGGAAGAGATAACTTATGATAAAGCGATTAATGATCGTATCTTTACTACTAGATATTTGAGTAGATAGTTAAGGGGGGAGATTTGATGATAGATATTAAATTTTTAATATTAATAGCTTGTTTACTATTAATATTTACTTCTACTGCTTTAGCAAATCAACTTGAGATTTCTGGTTCTCTAAAGAGTGATTTGATAGTTAGTACAGATGATGGTAAACTTACTGACCAAGAGAAGATTAATCTGGTTTTAGAGAAAGGTTTTGGTTTTGATGCTGAAATGTATGTTGACCTAGGCTTTAGAGAAGATTATAATAATAAATCTGCTACTGATATCAATCAAATCTATTTAGATTATTACACTAATAAGATGGATTGGAGAATTGGTAAGCAGATAATTAATTGGGGGAGTTCTTATAAATTACAACCAACAGATTACTTCAATCCAATTGACCAAACAGCTTTAAAACCATTAGATGAAAAGATTGGAGTTAAGGCAGTTAAAGGAATCTACTATGCTCCTAATGATTTGGAGATAACAGGAGTAGTGGTTCCTTCTTTTAAAGCAGGTAAATTATCTACTGTTATTCCTAATTTGATAGCAGTAGAAGATGATCTTAAAAATATACAGGAAGGATTTAAAGTGACTAAACGCTCTTTTAGAGGTTTTGATTTATCCTTAAGTGGATATCATGGTTTTGATCAAAACCCAATTAATAATAAGATGAATTTTATTTATCCAAAATTAAACAAAATTGGTTTTGACTTAATTGGGGATATTGGTGAAATAGGAGTCTGGACAGAGTTGACATATGCTCTTTATCAAGATGAAGAACTTGATAATGGACTGAATACGACTTTAGGAGTTGATTATAAATGGAGTAATGATTTATATTTAGTTATTCAAGCATATTATCAGCAAGGAAGGTCCAGTAGTGAAGCTGATAAAAAAATGCTTAATTTTCATTTTGACAAACCAGTATTTACTTTCCATCAAATAGAGAGTAATGTTATCTATGAATTTGAATCTGAAACTTGTGTGTTAGAACCCCAATTTAATTATTCTTTAGCCAGTTCTATAGAATTACAAATTGGTGGGACATATATAAATAGTTCCAATGAAGATGCCCTTATAACAGCTACCTTTGGTCAAAATAGAGTTTATACAAGATTGAATATAGAGTTTTAAAATCACTTATATAATTAACCCCTTGTACTTAGAGATATTAACTTTTCTAAGGTTTAAAGGGGTTCTTTGCTTTTGATAGATAAAGGAATAATAATTTTTAGGCAGAAGATTATATTAAATGAGAAGTTAGGGTTTAATTACCCAACCTAACTTTTTAACCATCTAATCACCTAATAAACAGAGTGTCTTAATAGCTCTCTATAAAGATAAATTTATATTAAATTATAGATTCACAAAGCTATACAGAAAGATATTCTTGAAAGTGTTATAAAGTATACAAGGGAGTGTATAATTATGTCTAATAAAAGTACAAAGGATTTAATTTTAGATGTAGCATTAGATCTGTTTTCAGAGAAGGGCTTTGCTGCAACCTCTATTCGTGAGATTGCTAAGGGAGTAGGAATCCGTAAAAGTTCAATCTATAATCACTTTGCAAGTAAGGATGATATCTTTAGAACTCTCTTTTCTGTCTTTGGAGCTAAAACGATTAAAGAGATATTTGAAAGTGATGATTTAAGAAAAAAGATTGACCAGCCTTATGAATTTTTTAAAACTTATGCTAGATTAATTAAAGAATTTTTAAATAATCAAGAAGAGCAGAAATTGTTAAAGGTTATGCTGATCGAACATAATAGTCAGATTGTACAAAGAATTATGAAAGAGAAATTTTTAGGAGAGGATATAGAGATTATAATGGGTATCTTTAATGAAATGATTGAGAAAGGATTAATTAAGCCTTATGATCCTCTTACATTAGCCAATCAATTTATAGGCCCTTTAGTATTTATAAGGATTCAACATCTGTTGTTGAGCTATGAAAGTAATGATTTCAGCAGAATTTATAATTTAATTGATGAGCATATAGAGTTCTTCTGGAATGCTATTAAGGTTGAATAGGATTAATTTAAAGGGGAAGCTACAAAGGGGTTTATGAGTTAATCTAGAATTTATAGCAATAAAGTAACAAATGAGATATAGTATTAAAAAAGGAGGGGCAAAAGATGCGACTTAGTACTTTATTAAAGCCAGAGATGATTAAATTAGATTTAATAGCTTCTGATAAAGAGATGGTCTTAAAGGAAATGGTTGGAGTTTTATACCAAGAAGGTAAGATCAAATCTGAAGATGCTTTTTATGATAGGGTTTTAGCTAGGGAAGCTGAAACTACAACAGGAATGGGGCGTGGAATAGCAATTCCCCATGGAAAGAGTGATCAGGTTAAAGAGCTCTCCCTTGCTGTAGGGATATGTAAAGATGGAATTGATTTTGAGAGTATCGATGGACAGCCTGTTTATATAATCTTTATGGTTGCAGATTTTGCAGGTACTTCTCCTGAATATTTAAAATTATTATCCAAAATTTCATTTTTGGTAAGAAATGATGATTTTAGAGAAACTCTGCTAACTGCTGAAACTTGCCAAAATGCCTTAGATGTAATTAAGAGATATGAATAGAATAAGCTAAATTGAAGAATTAATTTCAATAAGATATTAGCTTTTATATTTTGATAAAAAATGATAGTAAATAGAGGATAAATAACTAAAATAAGAGAATATAATCTTATATTCTCTTATTTTAGTTATTGGAAAATAATGAAATTTGGCTAATCAATAGCCTAATGGCCACTAGGTTAATTGTACTACTTTAAAGATAGAATGCTAGATTTTACAAGGTGGGAAGAAGATATGAGCAGAATACTTATTATTTTAATCTTGTTGGGGATGATGGTTAATGTTGTAATTGTTATGCATATAAAGAACTTAAACTTGATTGATATAGTGGCATTGTTGAGTTTATCTTTTGTTTACATAATTTTATTTAAATTTGTTAAGCTATACTCTAGGGTTAGAAGTCAAGAATTATCAGCAAAGAGGGATAGTTTAAAGAGATATGTTAATCTATCTAAATTTATCTTTTTAGTCTTAGATAAGAAGGGGAGAGTAGAGTTTATTAATCAAAGGGGTTCTAAACTGTTAGGTCAGAGTCAAGAGGAGATTATAGGAAAGTTGTGGTTTGAAGAATTTGACAAGAATCGGCAGAAGGTCAAGTTGTTAGAAAGGATTGTAAAGAAAGAGATAGAACTGCCTGATTATACTGAAGGAACCTTAGTGGATAAAGATGGTAATCAACGGATAATAAGCTGGCATACCACCACGTTAAAGGATGAAGCGGGAAATATTGAAGGAACTATCAGCTCAGGGATGGATATAAGTAAAGAGAAATTCTTAATAGAGCAATTAAATCCCGATAATAGAATAAGAAATAACACCGTTACAAATATATCCAATCATTTAAACCATTCGTTGGAGTTGATATTTTCCGCTCTAAAGATATTGGGGATTGTTGATATAATATTTATAGTTATTAATAAAGAGCAAGAGATTACTTTTTTTAATCAAGGTGGAGTTAGAGAGTTTGGCTATAGTGAAAAAGAAGTAGTTGGAGAGAGTATCTTTAAATTCTGTCAAGAAGATAAATTAGAGGTAAAGAAGTTGATTGAAGATTTATTCAATGAAAAAAAGGAAGTACCAGAATATGTTGAGACTAAAATCTTAACAAAGTATGGGAAAGTAAGAACAGTCTCTTGGCATCTTGCCCGTCTAAGGGATAATGATGCTAAGGTTCAAGGAATCTTTAGCTCGGGAATAGATATTACTGAACGTAAATGGTTAGAAGAGAAACTAGAAGATAATAAGTTGCAGGTAGAGTTTTTTGCCAATCTATCCCACGAGATGAGAACACCTTTAAATTTAATCTTTTCTGCATTGCAGATGGAAGAAATATACAATAAGAAGAATCTTGATTTAGATAATTATAAAAGTATTAGTAAGTATACAAAAATCATGCGTCGTAATGTACATAGATTATTGAGGTTGATTAATAATTTAGTAGATATCACTAAAATTGATGCTAATTTTTATGATTTTAACTTACAGAATCATAATATTATAGAGCTTATTGACAATGTAGTACTAGCTGTAAAGGACTATCTAGGTATTTCTTCTAGGGAGATCACCTTTGAGTCTAAACTAGCTAAGCGAATTATTACTTGTGATGCTAATAATATTGAGAGGATTATGTTAAATCTCTTATCTAATGCTGTTAAGTTTAGTAATAAAGGTGATAAGATAGCAGTTAAGGTCTTTGAAGATGATGATTATATCTATATCTCTGTAAAAGATACTGGGATAGGTATTAAAGAAGAGCAACAGGAGATGATTTTTGAAAGGTTTGGTCAAGTTGATAAATCTTTTACTAGAAGAAAGGAGGGTAGTGGTATTGGTTTAGTGATAGTTAAATTGCTAGTAGAGATGCATGGGGGAGAGATTAAAGTGGAGAGTAAATATGGAGAAGGGAGTGAATTTATAATTAAGTTACCAAATATAGCCTTAGGAGAGGAGGATATTGAATTTGCCACTACTCAGTTTGCTTTAAAGGAGGAGTTAATTGATAGAATAGATATTGAGTTTTCAGACATATATGAACTATAGGAAGTTTGAGTTATATTCAGAAAATTCAAACTTTAATATTGTCCTTGTATTTTTATACAAAAGGATGTATAATCATACTAACAAAGATAAATAAAAAATCATTTTTGAGATAAATTAGGAGGCGTTGAAAATGGAAAAGAAGATAAATAAGGTAGTTATGGCTTATTCAGGAGGATTAGATACATCGGTAGCTATTAAATGGTTACAGGATACATATGATGTAGAGGTAGTCTGCTTTTCAGCAGATGTAGGGCAGAATGAAGATTTAGCACCATTAGAGGAGAAGGCTTTAAATACTGGTGCAAGTAATATCTATATTGAAGATTTACAAGAAGAATTTTTAAAGGAGTATGTTTTCAAAGGTTTAAAAGCGGGGGCATTATATGAAGCTAAATACCCTTTAGCTACAGCTTATTCTAGACCATTGATTGCTAAGAAGATGATCGATGTTGCTAAAAAAGAAGGTGCAGATGCAGTAGCTCATGGTTGTACTGCCAAAGGTAATGATCAGGTAAGATTTGATGTTTCTTTCCAAGCATTATCTCCAGGAATTGAAGTTGTAGCTCCTTTAAGAGAGTGGGAGTTTAAAGCCAGAAGTCAAGAGATCGAATATGCAGCTAAGCATAATATCCCAGTAGGAGCTACCAAAGAGAGTCCATATAGTATTGATAGAAATCTATGGGGAGTTAGTATAGAGTGTGGAATTTTAGAAGACCCTTGGGCAGAACCACCTGCAGATGTATATCAGATTACTACTGCTCCAGAGGATGCACCAGATGAGGCTGAGTACATAGAGGTTACTTTCAAAGCTGGAGAGCCAGTAGGACTAAATGGTCAAGAGTATGGGCCAGTAGAATTAGTAAGCAAATTAAATGAGATTGCAGGTAAGCATGGTATTGGAAGAATTGATATGGTAGAGAATAGATTGGTAGGAATTAAATCTAGAGAGATTTATGAAGCACCAGCGGCTACAGTATTGATGAATGCTCATAGACATTTAGAAGACTTGGTCTTAGATAGAGAGACATATCATTATAAAGAGTTAGTTGCTCAAAAATATGCTGAGCTTGTTTATTATGGGCAATGGTTCTCACCATTAAAGGTTGCTTTAGATGCTTTTGTTGATACTACTCAACAATATGTAAATGGAACAGTTAAGGTTAAATTATATAAGGGAAATGCTACAGTAGTAGGAAGAAAGTCTGATAATTCATTATATCAAGAGAACTTAGCTACTTATGAAACATCTGATACTTTCAATCATGATTCTGCTATCGGATTTATCGAATTATTTGGTCTACCATTAAAGGTACATGGAAGTGTTAATAAGAAATAGTTGATAGTGTAAAGTTGATAGTTGATAGTTAGTGCTAACTATCAACTATCAATTATCAACTCTAAACTAGTATAGGGGGAGAGTGGATGGAGATATTTATCAAAAAAGCAGAGCTTGTCGATAGTCAATTAGTCTATAATCTGACTAAAGATGCTTTTAAAGCTTATGCTGATCCCTCTCTCTTTCCTACAACACCAGCATTATTAGAAAGTGAAGAGGATATTATCAGAGATATTGAAGATAAAGAGGTTTTAATTGCTTACTTAGATAATAATGCAGTAGGAACAGTCCGCTATTATGGTCAAGGTGAAGATTTCTATTTAATCAGATTAGGTGTACTTCCTGAATATCGAGGATATGAAATTGGACAAAAGCTGATCTTGGAGGTTGAGGAGAGAGTGAGAGAAGAGGGAGGAAGAAGAATTGTTCTTTATTCCCCAATTAGATTAACGAATTTAATAAACTTTTATAATAGTCTTGATTATCAGGTTATAGAGATAAGAGAAGATGATGATTATACTAGAGCTAAGTTAGCTAAAATAATAGATTCTTAAAAAAGGGCGATCAATTCGCCCGATTGTTATATATATACCCTTTTGTTAATAGGGAAAATAATATAGTGATATAATATAGTGATATAATATAATGATAGTGCGACACTTTGTGTCGAGTGTGAGCTATGAGTGTGAGTGTGTGTAAAACTTCTTTTTATTGGGGTTTACTCACACTCACACACCCACTCATGCTAATTTTAAAAGTGTCGCAATATATCCATAATTAAGAAACTATTTATATAGATATTAATAGGGAGTGATAATTATGAAGATGTGGGATGGTAGATTTCAAGAGGGTACCGATGCTTTGGTAGAAGAGTTCAATGCTTCCATCGGTTTTGACTATAAATTGGCTCAATATGATATTCAAGGTAGTATGGCCCATGCCAAGATGTTAGCTAAATCTGAAATTATTACAGAAGATGATAGTCAAGAGATAATAAAGGGTTTAGAAGAGATATTAGCAGAAGTTGAGGCAGGAGAGTTTGAATTTACAGTAGAGCTAGAGGATATTCATATGAATATTGAAAAAAGGCTAACTGATAAGATTGGTGCAGTTGGTGGGAAGTTACATACAGCTAGAAGCAGAAACGATCAAGTCGCTTTAGATGTAAGGTTATATCTGCGCGATCAGATTGAACAGGTTAAAGAGCTAGTTAAGCAATTACAACAGGTCTTGTTAGAGCTAGCTGAAGAGAATATCGATATTATTATGCCTGGTTATACCCATCTGCAGAGAGCACAACCGATTAGATTGGCTCATCATTTATTGGCATACCAGCAGAAGCTAAAGCGTGACTATGATAGGTTAACAGATTGCTATAAGAGGGTTAATATCTTACCGTTAGGTTCTGGTGCTTTGGCAGGAACCAAGTTTCCAATTGATAGAGAGTTTGTAGCTAAAGAGTTAGGCTTTGCAGGGGTAAGTCAGAATAGTTTAGATGCAGTTAGTGATCGTGATTTTGTAATAGAATTTTTAGCAGCATCCTCTACCATTATGATGCATTTAAGTCGTTTCAGTGAAGAGTTAATTATTTGGACTAGCTCTGAATTTGACTTTGTGGAGGTTTCTGACTCATTTTGTACTGGTAGTAGTATTATGCCACAGAAGAAGAATCCTGATATCCCTGAGCTGATTCGTGGTAAGACAGGAAGGGTTTATGGGAATCTAATGCAATTATTAGTTACTATGAAGGGCTTACCTTTAGCTTATAATAAGGATATGCAAGAGGATAAGGAAGGTCTATTTGATACTGTAGAGACAGTGAAGAAGAGTTTAGAAATTTTTGCAAGAATGATGGCTAAGACTAAATTTAAAGCTGATAAGATGAAAGCGTCTACAGAAGGTGGCTTTGTTAATGCTACTGATGTAGCTGATTATCTAGTAGATAAGGAGATTCCTTTTAGAGAGGCCCATGAGATAGTAGGAAAGAGTGTATTTTACTGTATAGAGCATAATAAGAAGCTATCAGAATTAACTATGGCAGAATGGCAAGGTTTCTCTGAAGTATTTACTGATGATATCTATCATGCGATTGCTATTGAGACCTGTGTGGATGCTCGTAATACGATAGGTGGTCCTGCTAGAGCAGAGATAGAACGGGTAATTAAGCAGGAGAAAGAAAGTTTAAATTAATTTGATTAATTATAGGAGTGGAGATTAGCAGAGAATCTTCACTCTTATTTTGTTTAGTCAGATAACTTTAGAATGAAACAATAGAAAGATATTAAGACACTTTGTGCTGAGTGTGAGTTATGAGTGTGAGTGTGTGTAAAACTTCTTTTTATTGGGGTTTACTCACACTCACACACCCACTCACGCTAATTTTAAAAGTGTCACTATATATCCATTAAATTACACTTTAGATCTGCTTAGCTACAATGTATATATTTAAAGAGCATTACATAAATTATTGAAAAACAATGAATATTTACTAGATAAATAAAGGAGTTTATCTAATAGATATAGAATTGAAAATAGAAGTAAAATAGAGGAGGGAGTAGCAAGTGTCATTAAGAGAAGAAGCATTATCATTACATAAGAAGAATCAAGGAAAGATATCTGTAAATAGCAAAGTAGAGGTTAAGAATAGAGATGACTTGACTTTAGCTTATAGTCCAGGGGTGGCTGAACCTTGTTTGGAAATTGTAAAGGATAAGTCAGAGGTATATAATTATACTGCAAAGGGAAACTTAGTAGCAGTTGTTTCTGATGGAACTGCTGTTTTGGGGTTAGGAGATATTGGTCCAGAGGCAGCGATGCCAGTTATGGAGGGAAAAGCAGTCTTATTTAAAGAATTTGCTGGAGTTGATGCTTTTCCTATCTGTTTAAATACTAAAGATGTTGATGAGATTGTAGAGACTGTTAAAAGGTTAGAGCCTACCTTTGGTGGAATAAATTTAGAGGATATTTCAGCACCACGTTGCATAGAGATTGAAAAGAGATTAAAAAATGAGTTAGAGATTCCTGTCTTCCATGATGACCAACATGGTACAGCAATTGTAGTATTAGCAGGTTTAATTAATGCAGTTAAAACTGTAGGTAAAGAGTTAGAGGATTTAAAGGTTTTGGTCAATGGAGCAGGAGCAGCTGGATTGGCTATTGCTAGATTACTATTGAATGTGGGAATTAAAGATATAATCTTAGTTGATAGGTTTGGTGCTTTGGCTTCTGGTGTTGAAGAGATGAATGATATTCAACAAGAGTTAGCAGATATAACAAATCCAGCAGGTAAGACAGGTAGTCTAGATGAAGTAATCGTCGATAGAGATGCCTTTATTGGTGTTTCTGCACCAAATATCTTGACCAAAGATATGGTTAAGAGTATGGCTAAAGATCCAATTATCTTTGCTATGGCAAATCCTGTTCCAGAGATCGATCCAGCTTTAGCTAAAGAAGCAGGTGCTAAGGTAATAGGAACCGGTCGTTCTGATTATCCAAATCAGGTCAATAATGTATTAGCTTTTCCAGGAATCTTTAAGGGTGCTTTAAAGGTACAGGCAAGGGAGATTACTGAAGAGATGAAGGTTGCTGCTGCTTATGGTATAGCAGAATTAATTGGTGATGATGAGTTATCAGTGGAGTATGTTATTCCTGATCCTTTTAATAAAGAAGTAGTAAATAGGGTAGCTCTAGAGGTGGCTAGAAGGGCTATAACTGATGGTTTGGCTAAAAGAGTTCTTAGTGAAGAAGAGTTGCAAAAAGAATTTTCTTAATTAAAATAAAGAATACTAAATAAAAAAAGCAAGGAGATTGATATCAATCTCCTTGCTTTATATTGAATTAGTATGCTCTTTCTACCTTGCCTGCTGATAAGCAAGAAGTACATACCTTAATTCTTTTAGTAGTACCATCAACAACAGCTTTAACTTTTTGTAGGTTAGGTCGTTGAGTTCTTTTTGAACTACCAGTTACATTACGACCAACACCACCTTCTTTTTTAGCTTTACCTCTACGAGTAACGCTACGAGCACTGTTAGATCCTTTTCCACAGATTTCACAAATCCTTGCCATTTGTTGCACCTCCTTTAATCTATATCAATATTTTATGTTTTAGCTAGAACCACTTAAACATTTTAACATAAAAGGTGGGTAAGTGGCAAGGTTAATTTTGTATTTTATCTTATAAAGAAGGATTTTATTGACTTCTATTGAATAATAATCAGGTAGGAGGTCAAATATGAGACTTAGTAAAAAGACATCTGTATTAAAAATTTTACAGGAATATCCAGAAGTTAATCAGATTTTTAAAGCTCATGGCTTAGGGTGTGCTAAGTGTTTAGCTGCCGACTATGAAGACTTAGAAACAGTAGCTAAGGCTAATAATTTAGATTTAGAATTGCTATTAGAGGAATTAAATAATTTTATTCAGAATAATTGATTTAACAAGGGGGAATAAAGTATGACAATGGGGCAAGAGTTGACAAATGAATTAGGAATGGTTAAAATATCTGAGGAAGTTATTTCAATTATTGCGGGTTTAGCTGCAATGGAATGTTATGGACTGGTAGGTATGGCCAGTAAAAGTATTCAAGATGGTCTAGCTAAGTTATTAGGAAATGATCATCTAAGTAAAGGTGTCGAAGTAGAGACTACTGAAGAAGGAGTAAGAGTTGATCTATATATTATTGTAGAGTATGGAACAAAAATTTCAGAGGTAGCTAATAATATAATTGATAGAGTAAAATATACATTAGAAGAGATGACAGGGGTAAATGTTTTAGAAGTTAATATTAATGTACAAGGAGTGAGGGTGAATAATGCTACCTGATTCATTTACTAAGGAGATAAAGCAGATAAATTCAGCTAAATTCAAACAAATGCTATTAGTAGCAACCAATACCTTAAAAGAGGTAGAAGATGAAATCAATGATTTAAATATCTTTCCTGTTCCCGATGGAGATACAGGAACTAACATGTATCTGACCCTATCAAATGCTGTAGAAGAGATAGAGTCTACTACAGAGGATTCAGTAGGTGCTGTAGCCAATAGCTTGGCAATGGGAGCATTAATGGGTGCTAGAGGGAATTCAGGGGTGATTTTATCTCAACTTTTGAGAGGATTGGCTGATGGGATTGGTAATACTAAGTTATTGACATCAGAAGTCTTAGCTAATGGATTGCAAAAAGCTGCTGATAAGGCTTATCAAGCTGTAATGAAGCCTGTAGAAGGAACGATCTTAACAGTAGCTAAGGATGTAGGGAAGAAAGCAAAGAAATTAGCTTCTGAGTTAACTGTAGCTGAACTTTTAAAAGAGTCGGTAAAGGAGGCAGAAAAATCTGTAGCTAACACGCCTAATTTATTAGATACTTTAAAAGAAGCAGGTGTAGTAGATGCTGGAGGTAAGGGTTATCAAATGTTTCTAACAGGGCTCTTGCAAGGATTAAGTTCTGATACTCCAATTGTTATCAGAGAAGAGCCTGGATCAAAAACTAATGCCAAATTAGATTTATCACCAACAGAGGAGTTTGGTTATTGTACTGAATTTATTGTTAAAAATGCGAAGGTTGAAGCCGATAAATTTAAGGAGATATTAAGTGAATATGGTGACTCTATTATTGCTGTTAAATCTGATGATATTTTAAAAGTTCATGTTCATGCTAAGCATCCAGGGGCAGTCTTAGAGGAAGGGTTAAAGTATGGACAATTGACTCGAATTAAGATTGAGAATATGTCTGAACAGCATGAGGAGAGATTAAAGAAGGAAATTCAAGCAGAGCAAGAACTTAAGCAAGACCAAGAATTGATAGATGGGATAGGAGTTTTAGCAGTAGCTGCTGGAGAAGGATTAGAAGTTATCTTTAATAAGCTTGGAGTGGCTAATGTATTATTAGGTGGACAATCAATGAATCCAAGTATTCAGGATTTATTAGAGTCTGTAGAGCAGATTAATACCGATAAAGTTATTATTCTACCAAATAATAAGAATGTTATCTCTACTGCTGAGCAGGTCAAAGAGTTGACAGATAAAGAGATTGAGGTTATTCCAACTAGGACTATTCCTCAAGGTGTAACAGCGATGATGGTCTTTAACCCAGAAGGTAACCTAAAAGAAGTTGCTTCCCAGATGAAAGAAGAAGTTGAGTTTGTTAAGACAGGAGAGGTTACTTATGCTGTTAGAGATACTAAGATTAATGAGTTAGAGATTAATAAAGGTGATATCTTAGGGTTGATAGAGGGGAATATAGAGATTGTATCCTCTGATTATAATCAAGCAACCTTAGACTTATTAGAAGATATGGTTGAAGCTGATGATTCTTTAATCACTATTTATGTAGGAGAAGATGTATCTTCAGAGGATAAAGAGGCACTAATACATAATTTAGAAGAGCTATATGAAGATTTTGACATTGAGATTTATGATGGATATCAACCTATTTATTATTATATTATTTCTGTAGAGTAGGAGTGTTGAGTGATGGGTAAGATAGCAGTTGTAACAGATAGTACAGCAGATTTACCGTCGCGATTTATAAAAGAGTACGATATTAATGTAATTCCTTTAAAGGTCAGATTAGATGGGCAGGAATATGAGGATGGTATTGATATTAGTAGAGAAGAGTTTTTGACTAAGCTAGAAGAAAGTGAGCAAGTGCCGACTACATCACAGCCACCTATCGGTAAGTTTTTGGATTTATATAAATCTTTGGCAAAAGAATATGACCAAATTTTATCATTACATTTTTCTGAAAAATTAAGTGGAACCATTAAAACAGCCTATTTAGCTAGTAATATGTTAGAAGATATAGATATTAAAGTTATAGACTCAGAGACTGTAACGGTACCTCTAGGAGTTATGGTGGTAGAGGTAGCTAAAGCTGTTAAAGCTGGTAAGGATGTTGATGAACTGATAAACTTAATAGCTCAATTAAAAGAGAGTATTAAGATTTATTTTACTATAGATGATTTAACTTATTTGGAACGGGGAGGTCGTATCGGGAAGGCTACCGCTTTTATAGGGAATTTATTTAATGTTAAACCTATGTTGACAATTGCAGAGGGCGAGATTACTCCTTATAAGAAATTAAGGGGAGAGAAAAGATTATATAAAGAATTTATGAGATTGGCTAAAGAAGAATTAGAGGGCAATACAGGTAATAAGCTGGTAATAATATATGGCAAATACTTAGATAAGGCTAATCAATTAAAAGAGATGTTAACCCAAGAGTTTGAATGGGAAGAGATAGATATGATTCAATTTGGTTCTGTAGTAGGAGCACATGTTGGACCAACTCCCTTTGGAATGATAATTTATAAATAATTTGTGTATTATAAAAGGTCAGTTGGTAATTCCTAATGCTAAGTTAAATAGTATTAGGAATTTTTTTTAATAAAGATTGTGAATACTAATAATATTGTTTCTGAGATTACTTTGATTAAACTATCTATATTTTAATATAGGTATGTGAATTCAAAATGAAACTTGATGGATATATTGCGACACTTTAAGTTTTAGCTACGGGTTTTAACCCGTAGTGTAACATATCACCATCACCACAGGTTGAAACCTGTGGCTAGTAAATTT
>NZ_JBSQYM010000054.1:0-17433 GCF_055140805.1 Orenia sp. | reverse complement strand
GCTACGGGTTTTAACCCGTAGTGTAACATGTCATCATCACCACAGGTTGAAACCTGTGGCTAGTAAATTTATCATTATAAAAAGTGTCGCACTATCTCTATATTGAGTCAATTTTTATATTAGCACAAATTACTATCTATTATCTATTTATCTATTGTCTATTTACCTATAATTACTCATTAATCGTCACTAAGTATAAATTAATTGACATTATAAAACAAATACTATAATATATAGATTAATCTAATATTTATGCAGAGGAGGGAATAAAGTTGAATAATAATAATTCACAAGAAAGAGCAGTAGTCACAGTTTTGGGTAGTGATAAAGTTGGTATTGTTGCTAAAGTAACTGCTACTTTGGCTGAACATAATGCTAATATTATCGATATTAGCCAGACATTATTAGATGATTTATTTACTATGATTATGTTAGTTGAGGTTAGTGATTTAAGCAATGGATTTGAAAATCTAAATGAAGAGTTAGAAGCAATCGGTAATGACTTAGAGGTCAAAATCATGTTACAACATGAGAAAGTATTCCGTTATATGCATCGTATCTAAACGAGGAGGTGAGAAGTGATGCTATTTAATACTGGAGAAATCCTAGAGACTGTAAAAATGATCGAATCAGAAAATTTTGATATCAGAACAATAACTATGGGAATCAGCCTACGTGATTGTTCTCATCCAGATATTGAAGTTCTAAATAAACAAATCTATGAAAAGATAACTACTAAAGCTAAAGATTTAGTTGAAGTAGCTAATAAAATTGAAAAACAATTTGGTGTTCCAATTATAAATAAGAGAATCTCAGTTACTCCAATCTCAATTGTTGCTAATGCTTGTAAAGAGACAGATTATACAAGTATTGCTCAAACTTTGGATAAGGCTGCTAAAGAAGTTGGGGTAGACTTTATCGGTGGATTTTCAGCATTGGTACATAAGGGATATACAAGTGGTGAGAGAAATCTAATCAAATCTATCCCTCAAGCTTTAGCAACTACAGATCGAGTCTGTTCTTCTGTTAATGTTGCTTCAACTAAAGCCGGAATCAATATGGATGCAGTTTTAGAGATGGGACAAGTTATTAAAAAATGTGCTGATTTAACAGCAGATAAAGATGGACTTGGAGCAGCCAAACTTGTTGTATTCTGTAATGTACCTGAAGATAATCCATTTATGGCAGGTGCTTTCCATGGAACTGGAGAACCTGAGACTGTTATCAACATCGGAGTAAGTGGTCCAGGAGTAGTAAAGAATGTAGTAGAGAAGATTCCTGATGCTAACTTCAATGAATTGGCAGATGCTATCAAGAGAACTGCATTTAAAATCACTCGCATGGGAGAGCTAGTTGGACAGACTGCTTCTGAAATGTTAGAAGTTCCTTTTGGAATCGTTGATCTATCTTTAGCCCCAACACCAGCTATCGGTGATAGTGTTGCTAATATCTTAGAGGGTATGGGCTTAGAGTATTGTGGTACTCATGGAACTACTGCAGCACTTGCTTTATTAAATGATGCTGTCAAAAAAGGTGGAGCAATGGCATCTTCTTCAGTAGGTGGACTTAGTGGTGCTTTTATCCCTGTTAGTGAAGACCAAGGGATGATTGAAGCAACTAAGGTTGGTGCTTTAAGTTTAGAAAAGTTAGAAGCTATGACCTGTGTATGTTCTGTTGGACTTGATATGATAGCTGTTCCAGGAGATACAACTGCTGAAACAATTGCAGCAATCACAGCTGATGAAATGGCTATCGGTATGATTAATAAAAAGACTACAGCTGTCAGAATCATTCCAGCCCCTAATAAAACTGTCGGTGATGCAGTTGTATTTGGTGGATTATTAGGAGAGGCCCCAATTATGAAGGTAAGTAAATTTAAAGCTGATAAATTCGTTCACCGTGGAGGTAGAATTCCTGCACCTATTCAATCATTGACTAATTAGTGTGTGTGTGATTAGTGTGTGAGTGTGAGTCAAGATAAATATTTATTATCTTTTAAGTATTTTTCCTCACACTCACACCTCACACTGACACTAACTCATATCTCTGCAATTACCTCTTTTAATGATTTAGCCGAAAACCTCAACTTTTCCATCTCTTCTTCAGACAGTGAAAATTCCAATAGCTTTTCCACTCCATCTTCCGAAACAATACAAGGTACACTTAAAGCAACTCCTTCAATTCCATACTCCCCTTTTAAAAGTACAGATACTGGCAAGATAGACTTTTCATCTAAAGAGATAGCTTTAACTATTCTACCAACTCCAGCAGCTATCCCATGATTTGTATATCCTTTCTTCCTCCAGACCTCCATACCAATCTTTTTAGTATCCTCTTCTATAGCATCTTTATCTAGATTAATATTAAACCCTCTCACCTTAATAAAATCCTCTAGAGTATAACCACAGATATTAGAGATACTCCAGGTGGCAAAAGAAGTTGTACCATGTTCACCTAACATATAAGCAAAGACATTCTTAGGGTCTAAATTATATTTATTGCCAATAATTCTCATCAAGCGAGCACTATCTACTATAGTCCCTGTACCAATGACCTTATTACGTGGATAGTCAAACTCCTCTGCAGCCACATAAGTAACTATATCTACTGGATTAGTGACAGTAATAATGACAGCTTCTTTGGTATATGTAGTGATATTCTTCATTATATCTCTCATAACACTAGCATTCTTTCCAGCTAAATCGATTCTAGTTTCACCCTTTTTAATACTAGGTCCTGCTGTCATAATAATTAAATCAGCATCTTTACAGTGGTGATAGTCACCAATTTTGAGATTAGCACTTGGATTATAATTATAAGATGTTGTATGGGAATAGTCTAAAATTTCTCCTTCTGCTTTATCACGGTCTAAATCCAATAGATAAATCTCTGAAATCCCACCATGAGCTAATAATTCACCAATTACTGCACTTCCTACCATACCTGCACCAATAACAACTACTTTCATATTTTCAACTTCCTCCTTTTTCTAATTTCTTAGCTCTTAACTTAAACTATCAACCAACAATCTCAACCTCTACTCCAAACTCTTCCACTAACTGATAATAATCTTCATCTAATAAATCTAATCCCCAATAATTGAAAGCTATTTTAGGCAATAATATTAAATCTATATCTCTAATCTATCCCTATACTCTTCTAATGAATATCTAAAATTATCAACTACTAATAGTCCAGCAGACAGGATTGAACCTCCAAAAAATCTATTCTCTACAGCCAATATATCTAGCTCCAAATCAGGATTCTTCTCCTTTAGCAACTTAACCCCTAATTTCATTCTAGTTTCTTCTAGTTGAGTTGTTCTGAATAGTTCATTTTCATCCCCCACCATGTCTTTTTTAATCAACGCTTTTTTTATACTATAACTTATATTATAATCTACCACATTCTAGATATAAGGGTAAATCTTGCTTTAGCTCTTCTTTTAATCTATTCTCTTTATCCCAATTTACAAAATAAACCTTGCTCTGATATAGAAAATGAGGCTTTTCTTTTAATATTTCAATTAAAGGATTAGTAGCAGATAACCCAATACTAAAGTAAGGGTAATCAGTGATTTGATTGGCTATCAAATTAATAAAACTTCTAAAAATATCTGGATCATTGTCCTTTATAGCCCAAAATGACAAGATAAAAAAATCAAGTCTAGACCCTACCTTAGGTAAACTGGGATATCCAAACAGAGGAAACAACATAGATATTGGAAGCATTAGTTTATATAAGCCACTATATCCTTCTACGATATATTGTTTATATGAGCTCTGCTCCCAACAAGCTCCACAAGCTAATAATTCATTATTTTGTTGATTCATCAACATATAAAAATCATTATAATTTAAGTTAGCTAATTTACCAGTTAATAGATCATTTTCTTCTAAAACATCATAAAATTGATATTTCTTTCCACATTGATTTATAAAATCAATTATCTTTGGAATATCTTCTTTAGTAGCCTGCTGTAGTCTTAATTTAAGATTTGAGTCTTTTTTATATTTAAGTCCCGTCTTGATATTATAAACCTGATAATCATCAATATACTCATAGGTTGGCATAAATTTTCTCTTCTTTTCTAATAACTGCTGAGCATAAGTATTTTCTGCTAAAATTGTACTAATATAAAAATCAACTTCTTTTTTCTCAAATATTTCTCTTAAAAATTCATAAGCCCTATGAACCACCCTAGCTCTTTTACGATACTCTTTTCTCATTCTCAAACCAAAAAGGTAACATATTCTTCTCTTCTCACCATCCACATAAGCTTCTTTAACAACACCTGCTCCAAATCCAATGATTCTTTGACTCTTATTATCACGACAAATTATCAATTCTACATCTTGACCTTCTTGCTGAAACGAATGATAGGCATTAGGTCTTCTTGTATAAGTTAAAGAAATTTGACCTTTAAATTCATTCTCTTCAAGAATCTCTAAGATTTCTTGACTATCTTCAGACTTAGCTTTTTGAAAGTAAAAACTCTTACTTTGGGAGTTCATCTAACCCCCTCCCTACTGGTAATCCTAACTTACCTTCAACCTCTTTTTTTAATTTTAAATTTAGATCCCAAAAAATAATATATAAGAAAGGATTTAAATTTCTTTTTAATAGGGTTAGGCTACGCTTAATAATAGAAGAAAATTTAAAAAACTCCTTTCTAGCTTTAGTACATCTACTTTTCAACTCTTCAGGACTCATATTTTTGGGGATAAAAGGAATATCTCCATATTTATATCTAGAATCAAGCCACCACTTATCTTTAATTAGTCTACCCTCTTCTCTTAATCGCTTATGTAATTTAGTACCTGGCAAAGGCAATAAATGATTAAAAGCTGCAAAAAAGAAATCATGTTTTAAAGCAAAATTCACTGTTCTTTCAAAGCTTTCAGCTGTATCATAATCAAAACCAAATAAAAAAGTTGCATAGATACTAATTCCTGCTTGATGAATCTTTTTAGTTAAAGTATCCATCTTCAGCTCTGTACTCCAAGCCTTTCCCATCTGTTTTAGGTTATCTTCCTCTAAAGATTCATAACCGATTAAAATTACCTCACACCCACTTTTTTTCATCCATTTTAAAAGCTCATTATTATTAGCCATAGTTAAAGTTCCTTGGCCTGTCCACTTAATTTTTAAAGGGGTAATTGCTTTAAACAGTTTAATTGCATAAGCAGGATTAGCTACTATATTATCATCTACAAAAAAGAAGTACTTTTTATCAGATTCTTTTATCTCTTTAACTATATCCTCTATTGGTCGACAATGATAATTTTGTTTATAAACTGTTGTAATAGCACAGAATTCACAATTAAAATTACATCCTCTCCCTGTCTCTAGTACACCAAGAGGAGAATATTTTTTATCCTGATATATACTTCTATCAGGGAGTACAGAGAAGCCAGTTTCTCCATAATACTTTTTCTTATAATCCCCTCTTTTAAAATCCTGAATAATTTCTGCCCAGACCTGCTCTGCATTACCAACCAATACCGAGTCAGCATACTCTAAAACCTCATCAGGGCATAAAGATGCATGGTAACCCCCTATTATTACTGGAATATCCCGTTTTTGAAATTCACTAGCAATCTGATAAGCTCTTTTAGCTGTATATACTTCACTGGATAAAGCAACTAAATCTGTATCTTTATTGTAATCTATTAATTCTATTCTATCATCAAAAAATTCAGTCTCTACATCATCTGGTGTCAACGCTTTTAAAGTAGCCATTGTTAATGGCTCTATCTGTTGCCAAGTTCTAATGTACTTTTTCCCAGTTTTTTTACCTATTGCTGGTAAGATGAATGTTATCTTCATAGTTGTCCTCCCCATCTATATCAGAGTTATCTATCATAACCGCTTTAGGAAACTCTTTTAACCTTCTACCATAACTTCGGTAACCTAAGTTACTTGCTAGATTAATTGGAAATAACATATGAAATCTAGATAATCTTCTAGCTATTGAAGAAAGCTTATAGGTCTCCTTCCAAGCCCAAGCTAATCCTTCTTCCAACTCCTGTGGTGTCATATTTTTAGGTTTAAAAACAGCATGTTGAACATCATATAAAGCCCAATCGCTCTCAATAATTCTATCTTGGTGCTTAAGGTTTTGATATAATTTAGTTCCTGGAAAAGGAGTTAAAATGGAAAATCGCGGTAAATCTATCTTCAGTTCTATTACTTGTTCTACAGTTCTTTTAAAAACATCTTTATCATCCATATCTGTCCCAAAACAGAAGGTTCCATTAACAACTATTCCAGAGTTATGCAGTTTTTTCATTAATAAATCATAGTCTACTCTCTGATTATGACTTTTATTAATATCAGCTAGTGATGAATTAGAAACAGATTCAAAACCAATTAAGAGACCTTTACAACCACTAGCAACCATTAAATCAAATAGCTCTGCATCTTCAATCACATCTGCTGTTACTAAACCAAACCACCATTTATTTAAAGGAACTAATTCTCTAAATAGAGCTTTAGCATATTCTTTATCAGCAGTTAAATTTACATCTACAAAAAGAACATCCTTACCTGCTAACTGCTCTATCTCTGCTACTACCTCAAAAATAGGTCTTTTATAAAGAGTTTTTCCAAAAGTAGCATTAACAGCACAAAAACTACAATCATTTATACAACCCCTAGTAGCTTCTATACTATTTTTAGTGATGAATTTCTTCCTTTCAAAGAGTTCTCTATTAGGAATTCTTCTACCTTCTAATGAAAAGTTATCCTGCTGATAATAGAAGCTCCTCATCTGCCCAACCTTAAAATCCCTTAATAGTCTAGGCCAACTCTCTTCTGCTTGTCCAACTACTACAGCATCAGCATATTCTTTAGCTTCATTAGGCATTAAAGTGGGATGAATTCCTCCTAGTACTACTTTAACTCCCTTGCTTCTATAATAATTAGCCCATCTATAGGCTCTACTACTTGTTCCTGTAATTACAGTAGTTCCAATTAAATCAACATCTAAATTCTTAGGTATCTCTTCTATTGTTTCATCATAAATTTCTACCTTTGCTTCTAGCTCTTGAGGGACTAAGGCTGCTAATAAGGTTAAAGTCAGTGGGGCATAATGCAATGATTTGCTAAAACTACCGGAAAAACGATGCATTGCTCCTGCTGGTGATAAAAGTGCTATCTTCATTTTAATTCTCCCTCCTTTTTAAAAAATATCCATTGAATCTCTGTGACCAATTTCTTTTATTATCTAAAACAGCTGGTTTAATATCTCCTAACTTCTGCCCTGCTTGCTCTCTTAGTTGTAAATAGGTTTGAACTCCATGCTCTTCAATAATAAATATTCTAATCTCTTTTAATTGCCCTAACTTGCGACAGTAATCATAATGATAGTTATTTCTTAATCTATTATCAAGCTCTAATATTAGCTTTTCAAGCTGCTTAGCAACTACTAACTCCATTTCTAAGAACAAAGTATAAAAGTTATTATCTTTTTCATTCTCTAAAGCTAACATATAAAACTTTGCTTTAATATCATACTTAGCTAACAATTTATTTAAAACTTCCTGAACATAGTACTCATTCAACTTCTCTCCAAAATAGTCAACTATCTTCTCTTCTTTACCTACAAAAATAATCCTTGGAATTTGCCCTGTAAAACCGATAACCTTGACTAAGTCCTGTAATTTATATCTATATAATCCCCCTCCAGTAGTCAAAACTACTGAATATATCTTTCCAACTTCTAATTCCCAAGCAAACTTTATCTTATCTGCCTTAGGATATTCAATAAATTCAAAAAAATGTGATCTTATCGCTAATAAATGTCCTTGCTCACCTATTACAGGAAAAGAAATAACCCCTTCGGTTGCTAATAAGCCCTTTCCCTGAATTTCAACTTTAGGAAAGAAAGACTTCAATTTTGCTAAATAAAGGTTAGCATTAGCATCTGTCCAGCAACTAATTAATTTTAAATTGGGCCATACCTGTTGATAAATATCACTATCCCATTCTTTAAATAATTTCTTTAAT
This sequence comes from Orenia sp., assembly GCF_055140805.1. Classification (NCBI taxonomy): domain Bacteria; kingdom Bacillati; phylum Bacillota; class Clostridia; order Halanaerobiales; family Halobacteroidaceae; genus Orenia; species Orenia sp. The sequence goes on along the minus strand of NZ_JBSQYM010000054.1, from coordinate 9,423 downwards.
TCAATGCTTCTACTTTTGTTCTTTCCTAATTTTTTACTAAATAATCTTTTTAAAGTTCCATCTAACTGTTCAGGAGGATTTATCTCCCCCCTTAGCAAATCATTTAATAGTCTATTCTGCCAATCTTTGATAGGTTCTAATAATAATATTAAAAAAGTTGGATTCCAAACAGAAATCAAAGTTAATTCTCTCTCTTTAAGTAAAAAAAGTAGTGTTATATATCTAAAATTAGCCATATTAGATATCTTAGCTATCTCTTTAGGCACAGCAAAAATAAAGTTTAAGATCCATCTCTCTATCTTCCCAAAATATTCGCTATCCTCTTCAAAACCAATTGGAATTCCACCCACTGTCTTCTCTTGTTTATTTGTCATAGGTGTTATTGACCAATAAGATTTCCCCCAAAATAAAGATGCTCTATTAGTATATAAATTATAGAGCCAAGGTTTGATTGCTCTTTGAAACTCATCTTTTAACCTGCTAGTATAAGGAATATATTTACTAGCTGCAGTAGTTCCACTAGAGGGTTCTAGCATTAAAATCGGTTCAGAAGTTAATACCTGCTTCTCACCTTTAGCAATTTTATCTATATAAATCTGATAATCAGCAAAGGTACTTAAGGGCACCTGTTGCTGATAGCTTTTGATGTTAATTAGACTTTGAAATTTATATTTTTTACCATAGATTGCCTCTTGATTCTCTTTGATAATCTCATCTAAAATATTCTCTTGTACCTCTTTTATCTTATCTTTAGCCTCAGTAAAATCCCTGCTCTCTTTTTTACATAGAAGAATCCACAGTTTATTGAATAGATAGCAAAGTAGCTTCTTAATCATCTTAATAACCACTTGGCCGTCTTTTTTAAATTATCATCGGTTAATTTTGCTACACAGACCAACTCATTTCCTTTATTATAACCACTATTTTTATCTAAGAAGAATTTAACATGGGGATTTTTCAACTTACTTTTTGGAATTTGATCAATCTCTGCCTTTAAATAATAATTATCACCTTGATTATAGATTAATCCAGTCTTCGAACAATAACCCTTTGGATATTTATACTCTCCATATTTATCAATTAATTTCTTTTCAAACTCAGGTGTCTCTTGCTTATACCTAGGATAGAACTCTTTGAAATAAATAGGCAAAAATCTATAAGTCTTATATCCCTTGGATAATAATAGCCAATACACTTCATCACCTTGATATCTACTAGCAATATCCATTACAAATTGCCCCCACTTTTTAAGCAACTCTGTCTCTCCCCAATAATCTTGATCTATAATAGTATCACCAGAGAAAATCCCTTTAACCATAATACCATCAATTTCTAAGTCTAAAATCATTATTGTACTAAAACCTCTAATTATCTTTAGCTCGTCTCTTAATAATAAAATCCAATTCTTCTCCAATAAATCACAATCAAAGTTCTCTTTTTTTACATTATCATAGTGAGAATCCATTAAAGAGTACATCTCTTGCTTATCTTGAATAGTCAATTTATCTATTGTCATTACTCTTCCTTTTAAAGCCATAACTTCCTCCTTAAAAGATAACTTAATCTATTTCTTAGTTTTCTTACCAAATAACATTCCTTGTTTCTTATATATCTCTTTTCTGATTAAAGGATTATATTGAAAATAAACGATATATCTAAGTAAAGAGCTCATATGTGTTTTCAAATCAAAAGACCTCTTAATAATTGATATTGGACTATTAAACTTCTTTCTTGCCTGATAAGCCGCTTCAGTTAACTGCTTTGCTGTCATTGACTTAGGTTTAAAAGGAGTGTAATTAAAGCGGTAAGAATCATCAAGCCACCATTTACCATTATACAACAACCTACCTTCAGATTTTAATTTATCATACAAAGGAGTATTAGGATAGGGCATCAAAATATTAAAGGCTGCAAAAGCAAATTTATTTTTTATAGCAAATTCACTAACTCTTTTGACTGTATCTACAGTGTCATACTCATGCCCCAAGGTAAAAGCAGCCCAAGTCTGTTGATTATACTTTCTTAAAATTTCTATCTGCTCTTGATAAATGTTAAAACCTCTAATATTAGGTACTTTTGATACAGAACGTAAATTATCAATATTAATAGATTCAAAACCAATAACATTACCAAGACATCCACTTTGCTTCATTAATTCCATCAACTCTAAATCTTCTGTCATATCGATGCTGGCTTGACTAACCCACTTTATCTTTAAAGGAATCAATGCCTTAAATAACCTCTTAGCCCGTTCTTTATTAGCTACAATATTATCATCTACAAAAAAGACCAACTTCAACTTATGAGCTTTAATCTCTGCAACAACATCTGCTATCTTTCTACAATACTGTTTTTGTTTAAAATAGACACTAGATGCACAAAATTGACAATTGTACTTACATCCTCTAGTAAATTGAATCAATGATAAGGGTAAATAGCCTTTACCCTTAAAAATATCCCTGTCAGTAAATACTCCAGGTTGAGGCTCACCAAATTCTCCTTTGTAAACTTTTTTTAATTTTCCTTCTTTCATATCAAAAATGATATCTTTCCAAACAGTCTCTGCATCACCTATTACTATTGAATCAGCATATTGTGAAGCTTCTTGAGGTATTAAAGTTGGATGCATTCCACCTAATACCACTGCTACACCTCTTTTTTGATATTCCTTACTTATCTCATAAGAGCGTTTAGCAGTGTAAGTTTCTACTGTAATAGCCACTAAATCAGTCTTCTCATCAAAGGGAACATCCTCCATCCTATCATCATACATTACAACTTCAATATCTTTAGGAGTTAAAGCCGCTAAAACTCCTAATTGGAGTGGTTCCATTCTAGCTTCATCTACATATGCCCCTTCCATCATTCTACCTATATTGGGTTTAATTAGAGTAATCTTCACTAGTTTTCACTTCCTTCTAATACTTCTTCTAATCGTTTGATATATCTTCTAAACCCAATTCCCCCTAAAAGCTTTATCAATTTAAAATTAGGAGTATGAAATACCCTTTTAATTATCTTCTTATATGTATAGCACTCTTTCCAAACCTGTAAAAATATCTCCTCTAACTCTTGAGGTTCCATATTTTTGGGTTGATATACACAATGCATACTATCATATAGTGACCAGTCTTTAGTTAAAATTCTATTTTCACCTTCTAATTTATGATAGATAGGAGTATTAGGAGTTGGACATAAGATACCAAATCTACAAAAATCCAATTTCAATTCAGCTATTTGCTCAGGCAGAGCCAATAAAGATTTCTTAGTATCACTATCAAGACCCAGAATAAATGATCCAGTTACAGCTATATTTAAGTTATGTAATTTTTCTATTGTTTTTTTATAGTCTTTTACTTTATTCACTCTTTTCCCAATATTATTTATATTCTTTTGATTTAAAGTCTCAAATCCAATAAATAAGCCTCTACATCCAGCTTTAACCATTAAATTTAACATCTCATCATCTTCTGTAATATTATTAGTAGCTAAAGCTACCCATCTAATATTTAACTTACTTAGTTCTCTATACAATTCTTTAGCATACTCTTTATCCGCATATTGGTTAGGATCAAGAAATATAAAATTTCTTGTCTTTAAGCTCTTTATCTCCTCAATTACATTAACTATTGGACGTTTCGCAGCACAATTATTATGAAAGTTACTAATACTACAAAAATCACATCCATTAGTACAACTTTGATTTGCTATGATTACTGGTTGCTTTAAATAATTTCCTCTTTTGATTAAATCCCTTCTAGGAAGAGGAAAATTAATACATTCTTCTGCTTTATTTTCTTGGATATAAACTTTTTTAGGGACTGACTTGATATAATCATCAATAAATTGAGGCCACGTTCTTTCACTTCTTCCGATAAAAATCGTATCTGCATATTGTTCTGCTTCTTTAGGCAATAAAGTAACATGATGCCCACCCATAACTATATAACTACCTTTTTCTTTAAAATACCTTGCCAATTCATAAGCTCGTTTAGCAGCTGAGGTAACTACACTAATCCCAACTATATCATAATTCTCCTGCATATAATCTGTTCTTTCCATTCCTTCATCTACTATTGTAATATCAATATCATATTCTTGAGGAACTAGAGCTGCTAATACAGATAATGTCAATGGTTCATAAGAAATCAATTTATTATATCCCTTTTTATATTTATACAAATAATCATATGGAATCACCAATAATAATTTCATAAACTCTCCTTTTCCTATTGATTTATCAACCTAATTTAGACCCCTGTTTTTTATAAATCTCTTTTCTAGATACAATATTTCCTCCAAAATATACGAATAAGTTACGTAAGTTAGATTTAAAATCCAAAGCCCTTGCTGCTATGTTACTATATTTATTAAACTCTCTTCTATTATTAAAACAGCTATCCTCTAATTCCCTTACTGTCATATTTTTAGGATAAAACATTGCATCTCCATAGCTAAAATCTTCATCTATCCACCATTTATCATAAATTAATCTATCCTCTTTTAATAACCTTTGATATAACCTTGTTCCTGGCATGGGCATTAAAGGATTAAAGTTGGCTAAGAAAAATTTATTCTTTAAAGCGAACTCTAAACTCAACTTAAAAGAATCAGCTGTATCATAATCATAACCAAAAATAAATGTTCCATAAATCATAATCCCATATTCTTTAATTTTTTTTATAGCCTCCTGATAATCATTGATTAAATTTGCACTTTTACCCATCAGCTTTAAATTTTTAGGATTTAATGATTCAAAACCTATTAATACAGAGATACACCCACTCTTTTTCATTAATTTAAGTAATTTTTCATTTTTAGCTATATCAATACTAATCTGGCAACCCCATTTAATCTTTAAAGGAATTAACATTTTAAATAATTTCATAGCTTTTTTTTTCATTCATAAATAGATTATCATCAATAATAAAAGCATACTTAACTCTCTTTCTAATCAATTCTGCTCTAACTTTTTGGAGACATCTAAACTTTTGTTCTTTTCCATAAAAAGCACTAATAGAACAGAACTCACAATTAAACTTACACCCTCTTCCATATTGAACAGGGACAATCGGTAGATAACTCTTGTTAGCAAAGATTGACTCATCAAACTCTATATTTGTTATAGAAATATTCTTAGGTTGTTGATATATCTTTTGTAAATAACCTTTTCTAACATCTTCTAAAAAAAGATGCCATGAGCCTTCTGCTTCGCCAACAAATATTGAGTCTGCATGCTCCAAAGACTCTGTAGGTAAAAAAGTAGGATGATATCCGCCCATAACCACTTTAATCCCTTTATTTCTGAATTTATCAGCTAGTTGATAAGCTCTTCTAGCAGTAAAAGTCTCTACAGTCATAGCTATAATATCTGTATCAATATATTCAGGAATCTCTTCAATCCTATCATCATATAATTCTAGCTCTATATCATCAGGGGTTAAACTCTTTAATACTGCAAATACAAGGGGTTCCATAGCATCATTTGCTTTTCTAGCAAACATATTTGGTCTAATAAAAGTTATTTTCATTCCTTTCTTCCTTTCCTACATTATTATAAGATTTTAACCCTAACTCTCCATATTTTAAATAAGAGAACCATACATAAGTTAGTGTTGGCACAATTAAAGCTATTATATAAAAAATAATTATTATTAGTCCAAAAAATAAATCATTGTCTAATTTCTCTAACAATAGCTGGGTCAGCTGAATTTCAATACCATAAATAAAACCAAACATTCCAAAATAAACAGGAGCATAATCTGTTGCTATAGCTTCTGCCGATTCACCTTTGAAATATCTAATATTATAAACAATCATAAATTTAGACTTAATAGCATAAATATCATAAATCCAGTTCCAAAATCCTAATACAGCTGCCAATATAAATCCAAATTGAAATATTGACAATAAAGTAATTTGACTATTATCAGTTAAACATATTAATGTCAATAAACTTGTAGCAGTTCCAAATAAAAAACCATGCTGAGGTCTAAATTTTCCTAAAGTAAATTTAGTCTTAAATTCCCATAACTTTAAACAATTAGTTCCAACCGCTGGTACTATATAAGAAACAATTATTGGAACAGAAAGTACTAAGAAAATAGCCCTATAATTGTCCTCTAATCTTATTCTCCATAAATAAACAGCTATAGGAAAGAAGATTAAGGGCATAATATACTGATAAATTTGATAAAATTTCTTCATTCTACTCATCCTTTAACATAAAAATTAAGAATCCCCCTAAAACTTAGGAGGATTTTCTTAACCTAACTTAAGATTAGGATTTGCATTTAATGAATATGGTGCTATCTCTCCAGTCAATTGGTATTTAAAATAACCAGCTGTTCCAATCATCGCTGCATTATCAGTACATAACCTTGGCTGAGGATAGTATAGCTTAATCTCTAGTTCATCTAACTTCTCTTCTAGCTCTCTTCTTAAATGGCTGTTAGCAGAAACACCACCTGATAATAAAACCCTTTTAACTTTTTTATCTTGAGCAGCCTTAACTACTTTAGCAGTTAAGACATCTATTACCGCCTGCTGGAAGCTTGCTGCTAAATCTGCCTTAGGAATCTCTTCACCCTTCTGCTTCTTCTGATTTATATAATTTAAGACAGCTGTCTTTAGACCACTAAAGCTAAAATCATAATTATCATCATAAATTAAAGGACGAGGCAAATCAATTGCTTGACTATCTCCCTCTTTAGCTAGTTTGTCAATAGCTGGTCCTCCTGGATAACCAACCTCCATTACTCTAGCTACCTTGTCAAAGGCCTCTCCAGCAGCATCATCTTTGGTTCTACCCAAAACCTCATAAGCCCCTAGCTCTTCAAAATATAATAAATCGGTATGTCCTCCTGATACCGTTAAACAGACCAATGGAGGCTTTATCTCTGGATGGGAGATAAAGTTGGAATAGATATGACCTTCAATATGATTGACTCCAACCAAAGGTATATCATGGGCATAAGCTATAGCCTTAGCTGCTGCAATCCCAACCAATAACCCTCCAACCAAGCCTGGTCCATAAGTGACCGCTATTAAAGATAAATCCTTATAATCTACTCCTGCTTCTTCTAAAGCATCCTCAATTACTGGATTAATCAGCTCTACATGCTTGCGAGAAGCTATTTCTGGGACAACTCCACCAAACTTCCGATGTAAATCGATCTGAGAGGCTATCACATTTGATAATACCTCTTTACCATCTTTAATTACTGCTGCCGATGTCTCATCACAAGAACTCTCAATTCCTAATGTTAAAAATCCTTCCCTCATTACTTCTTCAACTCCCAGATAATTCAGTTTACAGTTGGCAGTGTACAGTTGACAGTTAAATAATCAAGTTCTTAAAAGCTAATCAAATAATAAATTGTACAATTAATATGTAACAGACAACTCATACTCAAGTTTAACTCTGTATTTATAGAATGATTTTAACTGTAAACTGTCAACTATACACTCTACACTGCTTTATAGTTGTTTCCACATAATCATCGCATCTTCTTTATTATCACTATAATAATTCTTACGTACCCCCACCTCTACAAAGCCTTCTTGAAGATATAATTTACGAGCTCTCTGATTAGAAACCCTGACCTCTAGAGTGGCCTTATTAATTTGATTTTCCCTAACATCCTTAAATAGCTTTTCTAATATCAAGGTGGCTATTCCCTTTCCTCTATGCTCTTTAGCAACAGCTAAAGTAGTAATATGAGCCTCATCAAAGATTAACCAAGCTCCTATATAAGCCACTACCTTGTCACTTATACTAGCTACTAGATAATAGGCATATTGATTCTTTAACTCACTAATAAAAGCAGTTTCAGACCATGGGCTACCAAAGGACTCTTCTTCAATCACCAACACCTCTTGGATATCAGCAAGTAGCATTGGTCTAGTCTCTATATTGTTCAACTTCAACTCCAACTACACCCTCTCACTTATTATGCTTCTTCTCCCATTGAATCTCTGCTTGTGAACGTTTAAGATAATTAGGTGTCAAAGTAAATAAATTATCTACCTTACCTTCAAGCAATCTCCTTAGAGATAGTTCACCTATAATTGATGCCTTAGGTAAGTTAAAACTAGAACTCACAAACTTAGGATTTTTAATCACTTTAATAATCTTATCTCTATGCTTATTGGCTACCTCACCAATAAAATAGATATCTTCCTCTATATCAACTAGCTCTGTTAGCAGATTATCAATGGCAATTAAAGATTCTTGACTCTGAGCTTCTAAGTAATCTTCGCCTTTATATAAAGCTGTAAAGACCCTATCTCTACGACCATCTATCATTGGACACAGATAAGCAGAAGTATATTTTAGATTATAAGCCATAGCCTCTAAAGTAGAGATACCTATCATAGGTATCTCTAATGCTTGAGCCAGTGTCTTAGCTGTAGTCAGACCGATTCTAATTCCAGTAAAAGAGCCAGGCCCTAACCCCACTCCTATCCCTTCTAAATCTTGGGGCTTATAACCAGACTCCTCTAATAAATTAACCAATTGTGGCATCAATCGCTGAGAATGAGTATCAGTTAAATTCAATAAATTCTCACCTATCAACCCATCTTCCGAAATCAAAGCTACACTTCCTGCATTAGTAGAACTATCAATTGCTAAGGTCAACATCTTTTTTCAACTCCGCCATCAATCCAATGAATTTATTTGCTTGAGGAATAATCCGAATCTCCCTGTCAGTTCCTTCTCCCCTCAAATTGATATCTAAATACTGGTCAGGCATCAAGGCTCCTGATTTATCGGGCCATTCAATAATAGTCACACCATCACCGTATAAATAATCTTCAAATCCTAAGTCAAATAGCTCATCTTCTTGACGAATACGATAAAGGTCCATATGATTGACCTTATACTTACCTCTGTATTCATTGACAATAGTATAAGTTGGACTAGTAACATCCCCTTTAACTCCCAATCCTGCACAGATTCCTTTAGCTAAACTGGTCTTGCCAGCTCCTAAATCCCCTTGTAAACAAATAATATCTCCAGGTGCTAATCTCTTTCCTAATTCTTCTCCTACCTTGAAAGTTTCTTCTTGGTTACTTGTATTAATTTTAATCATTATTAAATCTCACCTCTTTATTTATTATATTATAATTAACTCACTATATTGTTATCCAACAAATAATAAAAACTATTATAATAACTTCATTCTCCACATAGATTTTTTTTCCTTCACTTTTCTCTATTCTATCCTAATAAAAACTAGCTTGTTTAATCATACTAAAGTGCCATCTAGATAATATCATTAATTCAGCCTCTACTACAAGTAAATTCGTACAAAATTTATCAGAACAAAATGGGCTATCGCCCAGTCTTCTACTCAAAGCCTTAAAAATAATTCAAAACAATTTTTAGCAACGAATCTCACTAATTTACGCGAATTTAAG
>NZ_JBSQYM010000053.1:0-34456 GCF_055140805.1 Orenia sp. | reverse complement strand
CGTTGCTAAATAAGTTGAATTATTGATTTTTAATTAATGAAATTATTTAATTCAATCTATCTATATTAAAATTTAATTAGTATAATTCCTTATATTCATTAAACTACAAGAGGAATTTATTCAATTTTTAAAGAAGTTATCTTATCACTAGAGGTGGTTAATAGATGAAAATAGATAGATTATTAGCAATAATAATGTTATTAATTAATAAAGAAAAGATGACTGCTAAAGAGTTAGCAGATAATTTTGAGGTTTCTAGAAGAACGATTTATAGAGATGTAGAAACATTAAATAAAGCGGGTATACCAGTTGTAACGACTAAAGGGATAGATGGTGGTATCAGTATCTTAGATAATTATAAAATGGATAAAAATATATTTAAGATAGAAGAGCTAGAAACAATTATAAAGGCTTTAGAAGGAGTTAGCAAAATCTTACCTGATTCTGATTTAGAAAATACTTTAGAAAAATTGAAAGGATTTAATCCAGATTTAGAGGAGAAAGAAGAGACTTTTATTATTGATTATAGTCCTTGGGGCAATAATAAAGAATTAACAGAAAAGGTTAATTTAATTAAAAATTCAATTAAAAATAATCTTTTAATAGAATTTTCTTATCTAAGTAATAAAAATCAAAGAACTTCAAGAAAAGTAGAGCCATTGACTATAATTTTAAAGGGATATTCATGGTATATTTATGGTTATTGTAGATTGAGGAAGGACTTTAGAATTTTTAGGATCTCTAGAATAAGAGATTTGACTATCAATCAGCAAAAATTTATTAGAAAGAAAGGAACTCCTCAAGAATGCTTAGATTCTAATAATATAACTGATAAAGTAAAACTGGTCTTAAAGGTAGATAAAGAGTATATTGAAAGATCTTATGAATATTTTCCAAGAGGATCCTTCAAAATATTGGAGGATGACTCAGCGATAATTAAAACAGAAATTTGGGAGAATGAATGGTTATATGATTTTCTATTTGGTCTTGGAGAATATATTGAAGTTATAGAACCGATGAGAATAAGAGATATAATAAAGGCTAAGTTAGAAAAAACCTTAAAAAAATATTTTTAAATATGACATACTGCTGTCCAATTTTCTCTGTTATAATTTAGATAAGCTAGTCATAATAGGGAGATGATGGTCTTGAAGAAGATAGTTGCTGATAAAAACTTGATAGCTTACTGTGGTCTGTATTGTGGGGCTTGTAAGAAATACTTAAAGGGAAGATGTTCAGGTTGTCATCAGAATGAAGGAGCTACTTGGTGTAAGGTTAGAAATTGTTGTATAGAGAATAGTTACTTAAGTTGTGCTGATTGCAAAGAATTTTCGAATCAGAGTAAATGTAAAATGTTTAATAATTTTATATCTAAAGTATTTGCTTTGATCTTTCGTTCTGATAGACAGGCTTGTATTGATTTAATAAAGGAGAAGGGATATGAGCATTATGCTCAGAAGATGATAAGTACAGAAGAGATGGTGATTAAGAGGTAAAAAAGCTGACCATTGAGCAATGGTTAGTTTTTTGATTTTTATCATTAGAAAAAAAGAGTTTTGGGTTTATAAATGAAATAATTGAAAGAATTGATTTTCTTATCCTATTTAACATAATGATTTTAATTAGTTGGATAAGATAATTTATAAGTTAGAAGAATTGATAAGTTGTAATCAGTAATAATTACTGATATAATGATTAAGTGATTGCTAATTAATTTTCAGAGAGAACGATAGATATAGTCATCCAACTTTAGAATGATATTAGGAGACTTTCGTGTCAGGAATCGGGAATCAGTCTGTTTTACTGATAACTGGTTCCTGACTCCTGATTCCTAAAACTGTCGCAATATCCCTATAGAGTCTTATGTTTAAATTAAATTCTAGAGTCACATATATTGATGGAAATTTATTATTTAGTGTATTATTTTAGATAAAAATAATAATTAATATATAAGCTTAAAATATTTACTAATTACAAAAAATTAATAAACTCATGAAGAGGTGAAGATAAATGGCTAAAGATAAGATTATAATCAAAGGTGCGAAAGAACATAATTTGCAGAATATAGATGTAGAGATACCCCGTGATAAACTGGTAGTTATTACTGGACTGAGTGGTTCGGGCAAGTCATCCTTAGCATTTGATACTATCTATGCTGAAGGGCAGAGAAGATATGTAGAGAGCTTATCAGCTTATGCTCGCCAATTCTTAGGACAGATGGAAAAGCCTAAGGTAGAATACATAGAAGGTCTATCACCATCAATCTCGATAGATCAAAAGACTACTAGTAAGAATCCAAGGTCAACAGTAGGGACGGTAACAGAGATTCATGATTACTTAAGGTTACTATATGCCCGTATCGGTACTCCTCATTGTCCAAGTTGTGGACAAGAAATTTCTTCGCAGACAGTACAGGAGATTGTTGACCAGGTGATGGAATTAGAAGCAAGGACTAAGTTTCAGATTTTAGCTCCAATTGTTAGAGGAAGAAAAGGAGAGCACAAAGAGATTCTAGCTAGAGTACAGAGGGAAGGATTTGTCCGAGTTAGAGTTGATGGTGAGATTAGGGATATTGCAGAAGATATTGAATTAGATAAGAATATCAAGCATTCTATTGAAGTAGTAGTAGACCGTTTGATTATGAAAGCTGATTTAGAAGCAAGGCTTGCTGAATCTTTAGAGCAAGCTTTAGAGTTAGCAGAAGGGTTAGTAGTTATAGATGTTATTGATGGAGAAGAACAGTTATTTAGTGAGAACTTTGCCTGCCCTGATTGTGGAATCAGTTTGGAAGAATTATCACCAAGGATGTTCTCTTTTAATAGCCCTTATGGTGCTTGTGACACCTGTGATGGTTTAGGAAATAAACGGGAATTTGACCCTGATTTAATCTTAGACTACGATAAGTCACTCAATGGAGGGGCTATCATTCCTTGGCAAGGTTCAAGTAGTACCTATTATCCACAGATTATCAATGCTCTAGCTCATAAGTATGGTGTTGATCCTGATGCTCCTCTAAAAGAGGTTGATGAGGAATTTATAAATGTGCTACTTTATGGAGATACAGGATATGTAGAATTTGAATATACTAATCGCAGAGGTAGAACTAGAATGCATGAAATAGAATTTGAAGGTTTGATCAGTTTATTTCACAGAAGAGCAAGGGAGAGTAAGTCAGAAAGTGCTCGCAAAAGATTAGAGAATTATATGAGTATTAGGCCTTGTCCTGATTGTGGAGGTGCTCGTTTAAAACCAGAGATTTTAGCAGTAACTGTTGCTAATAGATCTATTGCTGAAATCAGCAACCTATCTATTGAAGATGCTTATAAATTCTTTACTGATCTTGAATTATCAGGTTCTAAGAAGGTTATCGCTACTGAAATTCTAAAGGAGATTAGAGCAAGGTTGAGTTTCTTATTCAATGTAGGTTTAGGATACTTAAACCTTAGCCGTAATTCTGGAACATTATCTGGTGGAGAAGCTCAAAGGATTAGATTGGCTACTCAGATTGGTTCTAGTTTGGTAGGAGTTATTTATATCTTAGATGAACCAAGTATTGGGTTGCATCAACGGGATAATGAGCGTTTAATCAATACTTTAGAGCATCTTCGTGATGTAGGAAATACAGTAATAGTTGTAGAGCATGATGAGGATACTATTAGGACAGCAGACCATATTCTTGATATCGGTCCTAAGGCTGGTCGCCATGGTGGAAAGGTAGTAGCAGCAGGTACTGCTAAGGAGATTATGGAGGTAGAAGAGTCTATTACAGGGCAATATCTATCTGGGAAGAAGAAGATTGAGGTGCCTGTAGAGAGATTGAAGCCTAATGGTAAATATCTTGAAGTTAAGGGAGCTAAAGAGCATAACTTAAAAGACATAGATATAAAAATACCTTTAGGAACCTTTACTTGTGTAACTGGAGTCTCAGGTTCTGGTAAAAGTACTTTGGTTAATAAGATTTTAAATCGTAAATTGATGCAAGAAATTTATAAATCTAAGTTAAGACCAGGTAAGCATGATGAGGTATTAGGTATAGAAGAAGTGGACAAAGTAATCAATATCGACCAGTCACCTATAGGTAGAACTCCTCGTTCTAATCCTGCAACCTATACTAAGGTCTTTGATTATATCCGTGATGTCTTTACCAAAGTTCCGCTATCCCAAGAGCGTGGTTATAAGAAAGGACGTTTTAGCTTCAATGTTAAGGGAGGACGCTGTGAAGCCTGTAAAGGTGATGGGATTATTAAGATTGAGATGCACTTCTTAGCTGATGTCTATGTCCCTTGTGAAGTATGCAAGGGAGAGCGTTATAATCGAGAGACTCTAGATGTTAAATATAAAGGAAAGACAATTGCCGATGTATTGGATATGACAGTAGAAGAATCCTTAGAATTCTTTGAGAATATTCCTACTATTAAACGTAGGCTCCAGACTCTATATGATGTTGGATTGAGCTATATTAGATTGGGACAACCTTCAACTACCTTATCAGGAGGAGAAGCCCAAAGAATCAAGTTAGCCACTGAATTGAGTAAGATGAATACAGGTAATACTATTTATATCTTAGATGAGCCAACAACAGGGCTTCACTTTGAAGATGTAAATAAACTATTGCAAGTATTACAAAGATTAAAGGAAGGTGGCAATACTATCCTAGTAATCGAGCATAATCTGGATGTAATTAAATCTGCCGACCATATCATTGATTTAGGTCCAGAAGGTGGAATCAATGGTGGAGAGGTGATTGCTACAGGAAGTCCAGAGGAAGTAGCGGAAGTTGAAGGGTCATATACAGGACAGTTTCTTAAAAAGATACTTTAAAGGCAGTGTATAGTGTATGGTTGATAGTTTATAGTTAAAAGATTAAAAATTGCATTATAAATCTCTAATTTAACTCCTTGTGTTAGTAGAAAAACTAATATAGAGATATTGTGATACTTTTGAATTTACAATTAGCAATTGATAATTAAAATAATTTAAAGGTTTTTAAATCTAAGAAAATTAATGTTTGAACGAAGCAAAAATTGAACTAGAATTTAGAGTTTAATCAAATTTTAAATGAAGAATATGATTAGTGATAATAATTAGTACTTTGATTGCGTAGTGAGTGGGCTCTGCCACGAAGAGTCTTGATCTATAGACTTGTAGGTATATTTTCTTCTTGATTGGATTTATCACGAAGGGTTCCCTACAGGTTTTTAATAAAAAAACCTTCCGTAATAAATTTAAGAATGAACCCGTAGGTTTGGTTACTTTTTCATCAAGGAAAAAGGTAACTCGCCCTCAGGCGAAACCTGAGATTAAAAATGATATTGAATCTAAGAGGTTGATATTAATGAAACTAAAGGAAAAAGTAAAGAACCTCCCTAAAGAACCTGGTGTTTATCTGATGAAGGATAATCTAGGTAAGATTATCTATGTTGGTAAGGCCAAGTCTTTAAAAAATAGAGTTAGTTCTTACTTTCAAAGTTCTAAGCATCAGAGATTTAAGACCAAGGTATTGGTGGAGAATATTGTTGACTTCGATTATATCATCACAGATACTGAAGTAGAAGCTTTAATCTTAGAGAATAATCTTATCAAAAAGTATCATCCCAAATATAACATTCAACTTAAGGATGATAAGACCTATCCATATATTAAGGTAACCTTAGATGAGGTCTATCCTAGAATCTTTAAGACTAGAATAGTTAAAAGTGATGGTGCTAGATACTTTGGGCCCTATACTGATGCTAAAGCGGTCAATGATATTCTAGAGCTGTTACATGATATGTTTAAGCTAAGAACCTGTAAAAGAGATTTAACAGAGAAGAAAGAAAAGAGGGCCTGTCTTAACTTTCACATTGAAAAATGTGTAGCACCTTGTATTAACGAAATCAGCGTTAAGGAATATAATAGATTGATAGAGAAATCTATCATGATTTTAGAAGGAAAAGAGGGTAATTTAGTCAAGGAATTAGAAAGTCAGATGGAGAAGGCAGCAGCAGAGTTAAACTTTGAAGTTGCTGCTAAATTAAGGGATCAGATTAGAGCAATAGATAAGGTTACTCAAAAGCAGAAGATAGTCTCTGATAAATTAATCAACCAAGATATTATAGCATTGGCTCAGGCTGATAATGATACTTGTGTACAGCTATTAATTGTGAGAAGTGGTAGATTGATTGGCAAAGAGGATTTTATCTTTGAAGATAGTGATGATTTAAGAGAAACTCTGACTGCTTTTTTACAACAATACTATGACAATGCTTATTATATACCTGAGGAGATTCTTTTAGAGATTGAGATTGAAGATTTGGAATTGATTAATCAATGGTTGAATAAACGTAAAGGTACTAAGGTGCAATTAAAGGTGCCAAAGATTGGTGAAAAGAGAGAATTAGTAGAGATGGCTTATCGAAATGCTCGTTATAATCTTAAGGAGTATCGTTTTAAGCAGAAGTTTCAATCTTTCAAGGCAAGTACAGGAGTTGTAGAATTGCAAGAGTATTTAGGTTTAGAAGAGGCTCCTTATCGAATAGAAGGATTTGATATCTCACATGTGCAAGGAACTGATACAGTGGCTTCAATGGTGGCTTTTGAAAATGGTCAACCTAAAAAGAGTGATTATCGTCGCTTTAAGATTAAGCATGGGCAAGGAAATAATGATTTTCTTTCGATGAGTGAGGTTGTGACTCGTCGTTATTCTAGATTATTAGAAGAGGGTAAAGAGTTTCCTGATTTGATTTTGATTGATGGTGGAAAAGGTCAATTAGGGGCTGCTGTAGAAATACTAACTAAGCTTGGAAGGCCTGGAGAACAACTGATTGGTTTAGCCAAAAGGGAAGAGGAGGTCTTTCTGCCAGGGCAGAGTGAACCGATTATTCTGCCTAGGGATTCTCAGGCTTTATATCTGATTCAGCGAGTACGTGATGAGGCTCATCGCTTTGCTGTCAGTTATCATCGTAAGTTACGCTCACGCCGTTTAACCCATTCGATGATAGATCAAATCCCTGGGGTGGGATCTAAGCGACGTGACTCATTATTGAATTACTTTGGTTCTCTAGGAAAGATTAAGCAGGCAACAATTGAAGAGTTGTCAGAGGTTGAAGGAATTAGTGATAAGATTGCTAGTCAGATTAGAGAGTATTTAGATAAGCATATTGAACCTTAAGAACAGTGTGAGTATGAGTTGTCTGTGTGAGTAAAGATAAGAAATTTTTTCTTAATTGATTATATAAATATTTGAGGTTATGGTATTGTATATTTTATAGCTAAACTTTGGAGATATATTGTGAATTAGAGAGTAATAAGCTGTTTTCTTTTCACTCACACTCGCACTCACACTTCATCACTAAATAAAGGAGTGATTATTTTGAAGGCAATAGTCAAGTTGTTAATTACTATGTTAGCTTTGGTATTGACAGCAAAGATAGTTCCAGGAATTAGCATAGGGGGCTTGGGTGCAGGTTTTTGGGCAGCTTTAATTCTAGGTCTAGTAAATACCTTTATTAAACCTGTATTTACATTATTTACTTTACCCTTAACTATCTTAAGTTTTGGATTATTTTTATTTGTGATTAATGGACTTATGTTATTAATTACAGCAAGTTTAGTAGCTAATTTCCATGTGTCAGGTTTATTGGCTGCTATCTTTGGCTCCATTATTTTAAGTATTATTAATAGCTTTATGTTAGATGTTTTGGATGATTAATGGGGGGGTTGCGATATTTGTAGGAATCAGGAGTCAGGAACCAGATATCAGTAAAACAGACTGATTCCAGATTCCCGATTCCTGATACGAAAGTGTCATAATATCATTCAATTATCTCAGATTTTCTACTATCACAAACAACAATATAATATTAAATAAAGTTATTAAGGTGACCATACTCGGTCACCTTTTCTTTTTATCACTATCTAATCTTTCTGCATATAATGCTAATAAGGAAGGAAAGGAGGATATAATATGGCAAAAAGCAGAATGAATTTTAGACCTAAGTTGATTAAGAGGGTGATTCATCTTCAAAGGGAAGAGAGGGATAAGAGAGATGCCAAAGAGAATTCCAATTGAGAAGTTGGTAGAGATTAATGAGTATAGTCGTGAGATTGAAAGGACTATAAATATACCAGCAGATTTACCAGACATAGATGAGATCATAGATAGTGGAGCAAGATTAGAGGTGATTAGGGCTACTCCCAGAGGTGGAGAGGTTAAGATAGATGGGGTCTTGCAGTGGTTTATTACTTATCGACCAGTAGATGATAGTAGTAGAGTGATAACTTATCAACGTACTGTTCAATTTGATGAGATAGTAACCTTTGAAGGGGTAAGGTCAAGTATGGAAGTTGATGTAGATATAATTCCAGGTCAAGTAGAGGCTACACAAGTTACTGATAGGAGAGTAAGGTTAATCTTCCCTATTACTTATGAGGTTACAATCTATAGACAAGATAATTTAAATTATGTAGTCAAAGAAGATGGATATAAGATAATTACTAGACCCTATCAGCTACAAAAAGGTATAGTCGAGACTGAAAAGGAGATAACTATTAGCAGAGTAGAGACCTTACCTGAGGGGGTAGAAAGTTCTAGAGACATATTAGCTATGGAATCAGAACTGATAATTAATACTGTAGAGACCAGAAGAGATACAGTTATTGTTAGAGGTCAACTAACAACAACTATTCTTTATATAAATGGTAATGGCCAGATTATAAGTAGAGAGATAACAAATTATTTTGATCAGAGATTAGATGTAGATGGTGTCAGGGATGATATGGAGGCTTATGTAGAAGGGATTATTCTGCAAGAAAATAATATCTTCCAAGGGGCAAATAGGGTTAAGTTTAACTATACAATACAATTTAATATATTGGTAGTTACTGAAGAGGAAATAGAATTACCTGTTGAGATTATAGAGACAGATTTATACCCTAGAAAAGAGTATATCTTGGTAGAAAGGTCAATCAAAGAAGAGAAGACCAAGTTTTTAGTTAATAAAGAGACAGTTGTTGCTGAAAATCAACCTGAGGCTGCTAAGGTGATTAGAAGCTCAGCCCAGATTAATCAAGTCAATGTAGATAGATTAGATGATGGGATTGTTATAGATGGGCAAGGAGAGTTTAACCATCTGTATGTCTCCACGGCCCCTGAGCAACCTGTGTATGCTGTTAGAGATACTTTCTCCTTTAGCCAATTTATCGATATTCCCAAGCTAGATGAAGATAATAGAGTATATGTAGAGGCAAGGGTAGACAGAATAAGAGCAACCTTAGAGGGTGATAGGACTATCAATAATAGCATAATTATAGAAGCTAAGATAATGGTTACAGAGTTAGTGCGAGTACCTGTAGTTGTAGATGTGAGTGATGAAGAAGAAGTAGATAGTGGAGAAGTAGGAGAGAGTAATCTAAGATATGTAGTTAAAAGTGGAGATTCCTTATGGTTGATTGCTAGAAAATTTGATACAACTATAGAAGCATTAACAGCTTTAAATAATATAACTAATCCATCTAGTTTACAGGTAGGTCAAGAACTATTAATTCCATCATAAGACGATGTAACTTTTGATTTTAGTTTGGAATTTAATATATTTAGTAGCTGACTATAGAGATAAAGCGACACTTTGTATCGAGTGTGAGCTATGAGTGTGAGTGTGTGTAAAACTTCTTTTTATCAGGGTTTACTCACACTCACACACCAACTCACGCTAATTTTAAAAGTCTCGCAATATCCCCATATTTTTTAACTCTAGATTATCATATCTATATTCTGTGCTAATATTACTGAAAAATTTCAATAATAGTGTATAAATTAAATACTACTGGTAATAATACTTAATGGACGCACGCAAATGGGTGATAGCTTGCATCTCCAAGTAAAAAACATTATCCTAGGAAAAGAGGTCACATTTTGTGGCTTCTTTTTGTTTTTTCTAAGAACATAGTTTTTTAGCTTAATAACAATGATTATGGTAGGAATATTATGTATAATTTTCCTATTAGAATATAAAAAAATATCAATACATAGTAATCTTATAGCAAGAACAAGTTTATAAGTTTAATATTTTATGCTATAAGGAGGAAATAATATGTTCTTACAAAAAAGTCTGAAATTAAAGTTGAATTTAATAATAGTGATAGTAATGTTATTACCATTGTTAATTACAAATTCTATTATCATAAAGCGGGTTATAGATAATACCCATCAATCTATTAACCGAGAACAGAAGCAAATGCTAGATAATGTAAAGAATCAATTGGGAATTGTAATTAATGATGTGGAAAATTTAATGACAATGGTAGCTGACAATAAAGTTATGCAAGGGATGAATCCTAATATTGAAATGGAGCAATTATTAAAAGAGATTGTAAAAGAATATGATGCAATTCCTAATATATCTGTATTGAATAAGGAAGGAAAGCAGATTTATAAGGTGATGGGTGAGCTAGGTGACAGAAGTGACAGAGAATATTATAAAAAAGGGATTAAAGGTCAAATTTATTATTCTAATGTAATCTATTCAAGAAGTCGCCATGTACCAACTATTATTTTAGCTGTCCCAATTAAAAATAATGGTCAAGTAATAGGGGTGATTGCTACCGAACTTGATTTATCATTTTTAAGAGGATTAGCCTCCCAAATTAAGTTTAGAGATTCTGAATATCTTTATATAGTATCTGAAGATGGAAAGACGATTTATCATCCTGATCAAAGTTTAGTAGAAAATATGTATGATGCCTCCCACTTACCACCTGTTAAAGAGGTCATGCAAGGAAAAGAGGGAATAGTTGAATATGTCTATGAAGGTGTAGATAAAATAGTGGCTTATGCTCCTGTACCAAAGGTAAGGTGGGGGCTTGGAGTGACTATTGAGGATAAAGCTGTACATTCCGAGGTTACTAGTGAAACAAATAAAGTAATATATGCTCTAATTGTATCATTATTGATAGCTATGGTACTAGGTTATCTTTTAGCTAATTATATAGTAACTCCGATTTCAGAATCTATTGGTTTTGCTCAAAAAATAGCTGATGGAGAGTTGAGTGATAATAATCTGGAGATAAATAGTCAAGATGAGATTGGCGATTTGGCACAAGCTTTAAATATAATGAAGAGTAATTTAAGAGAAGTTATAATTAATTTAAAGAGCTCTGTAGAGCATCTATCATCTTATAGTCAGCAACTATCTGCTTCAGCGGAGGAAGGTAGTGCTATTGTTTCTAATACCAGTGATATGATTAATGATATAGTAGCAGATATAGAACAGATATCAGCTAGTAGTCAAGAAACTGCCAGCTTGACTCAATTAGCTAGTGATAAAAGTGAGCAAAATAGCATAAGTGTCAAAGATACTATGTCTAATACTGTAAAAATTATTAAAGACTTAAATAATAGCTCGAATCAGATAGGTAAAGTAGTAGAGTTAATAACTGATATAGCAGAGCAAATCAATTTGTTAGCACTTAATGCTACAATTGAAGCAGCTAGAGCAGGTGAAGCGGGGCGTGGCTTTGCAGTAGTGGCTGATGAAATTAGAGGATTAGCTGAACAGACTGGTAGATCAACAGAAGATATTAAAAGTTTGATCAATACTATCCAGAAGAAGGCCAAGTTAGGGTTGAATTCTGTAGAGAATGTACTAGAAGAGACAGAAGATTTATTTATAGAGATCAAGAATAATGGAGAGAAGACTGTGGAGCATATTAATGAAGTAGCCATATCTGCTCAAAACCTTGCTCAAAACAGTGATGATTTATCTATATCCTCTTCAGAGATGGGTAAAGTATCAGATGAGATTGCCACCTCTTCACAGGAGCTAGCTCACATGTCCCAGAGTTTGCAACAAATGGTGGAAAAATTTAAGGTATGATTAATTAACAACGAGTACAGAATAATTAATATATAAATAGCAGAACAGATAGAAAAAGCGATAGTTAGAAGGTAGGTGGGGAGGTGTTAGGAAAAGCTAACTACCCATATAATATAATTAATCTAGGAGGGTAAATAATGAAAACTGAAACTTTTGAAGTAAAGGGAATGTCTTGTCAACATTGTAAAGCTGCTGTTAAATCTGCTCTAGAGAATGTAAAAGGAGTAGAAGAAGCTAAAGTAAACTTGGAAATGGGTAAAGTTGAAGTAAAGTTTAATGAAGATGAGAGCAAATTTGATAAATTAAAAGACGAGGTTAGAGCAGCAGGTTATGAGGTTAGTTAGAATGGAAACCCTACCTTTAAAGGTGGGGTTTTTATTTTGAATTTAAGGTTATTCGAAACTTAAATTTTAAATTTATCTAATTATATTGTATAATTTTAATATAGACTAGATTAGTGACTTAAGGAGGGAATAATATGAGCTCATATAGTTCTGATAAAGAGCAATTAATTAATAGATTAAAGAGAGTTGAAGGTCAAGTCCGTGGGATACAGCGAATGATAGATGAAGAGAAGTATTGTGTGGATGTTTTAACACAGGTTGCTGCTGTAAAGGGGGCACTGACAAAGGTAGGAATGACTATTTTGGAAAAACATACTCATGGCTGTGTACAGAATGCTGTAGCCAATGAAGATGGTGATGAAATTATTAATGAATTGATGGAGGTGATATTTAAATTTACAAAGTAATAAATTTAATGATATTAATGATAAATTCTAATTGCTAATCATTAATTTGAAGAAGAGAGGAATTAATATGCGACAGTTTGCTCAGGTAATATCTGTTTTAGATAATGGCGATAAAGTAGAGGTAGTAATTAGAAAACATTCTGCTTGTGGTAAATGTGGTGGTTGCCATAAGGGTGATGATATGAAATTGATAGTTGATAATGATTTCAAGGCTAAATTAGGGGATATGGTAATCTTAGAGATGGAGGAGAGTAATCTTTTAAATGCTGCTGTATTTATCTACTTACTACCATTAGTGGGATTGGTAGTGGGCTATTTAGCTGGAGTAGCCTTGGGAATAGATACAGAATTAGCAAGAATAGGATTAGGTCTTTTGTTATTTTTCATTTCATTTTTAATTGCAAGAGGATTTGGCAAATCACATGAGAATAATTATAACCTAAAGATAACAGGAATTTTAAATTAGTTAATGAATTATTAAGGTTGAAATAGAGATAGTTGATTAAAATTACTGAAATATTAAAATGATTATCGGGAGGATTAAGGAATATGAAATATAAATTAATAGCAATTGATATGGATGATACGTTACTGCCTAGTGGCTTAAGTATCTCCGATAGGACTAAACAAGCAATTAAATCAGCAAGTAATAAAGGTGTTAAAGTTGTAATTGCAACTGGGCGAATGTTCTCTTCGGCATTACCCCATTTAAAAGAGTTGGAGCTATCTGGTAAAGCTATTACATATAATGGAGCCTTAGTCACAGAGATAGATTCAACTAAGACTATAATGCATAAACCAATTGATTTAAATTCTGTTCATAAGATTATCGATATAGTAAAAAAAGAAGATTTACATTTAAATGTATATATTGATGATATTCTATATGTCAATAAATTAGGTGTTGAAGCAGATTATTATGAAGAAATTTCAGGGATAAAGCCTGTTTTAATACAAGAGGATCTTAGTGATTTTGTGGACAGACCTTCGACAAAATTATTAATAGTAGAAGAGAATATCAAGAAAGCAGATCAGATAGAAGAGAGATTAAAAGAAGAGCTTGGTGATATACTAAATATTACCCGATCTAAGGCCAATTTTATAGAAATTATGAATAAAGAAGTATCTAAAGGTAATGCTTTATCCCAATTAGTAGATGATTTAGGGTTGAAGTCTGAAGAGATAATTGCTGTTGGAGATAGCTTTAATGACTTAGAAATGATAGAATATGCAGGTTTAGGAGTAGCTGTAGCTAATGCTAGAGATAAAATAAAGGAGAGAGCAGATTATATCACTAAGTCCAATGATGAAGATGGTGTAGCTGAATTGATTGAAAAGTTTATTTTAGCTGAATAATAAGGAATCAATATTTTAAATGGTTAATTTTAGAATAATTGGTTTTTGTTTTTAATAAAATGAGTT
Organism: Orenia sp.; assembly: GCF_055140805.1. Taxonomy (NCBI): domain Bacteria; kingdom Bacillati; phylum Bacillota; class Clostridia; order Halanaerobiales; family Halobacteroidaceae; genus Orenia; species Orenia sp. Next base: position 20,431 of record NZ_JBSQYM010000053.1, on the reverse strand, counting down.
AAGAAAAGAGAATGTAAATTGATTGGTCTGTTGATAATTTGTAAAAAGCAAATAGATGATTATTATAGTCATCCAATTTTAGAATGAAACAATAAAAAGATAATACGACAGTTTCACCCCCCCCTCTAACTCCCCCTGATAAGGGGAGAATATTAAGTCCTCCCCTTATCAGGGGGAGGATTAGGTGGGGGTTGCTTTTAGAAAGTGTCGCAATATATCCATTAAATTACACTTTAGACTTTGATATCTAAATTATAGTAGGAGGTTTATAATGGAATTAAATCAGGTTTATAATAATGCTAGAGAGAGGATGAAGGGCTATTGTAGAGTTTGTCCCTTTTGTGATGGTAAGGCCTGTCGTGGAGAAGTTCCAGGTATGGGTGGAGCAGGTACTGGGTCAGCCTTTCAAGCAAATATAGAGGCTTGGCAGAAGTATAAATTAGAGATGAGAACTATTCATCAAGTTCAAAATCCTGATACTAAATTAGAGCTATTTGGAGTAAAGTTAAATATTCCAATTATTAAAGCACCAGTAACAGGGAGTAGTTATAATATGGGAGGAGCACTATCTGAAGAAGAGTATGCTAACATAGTCGTTGAAGCAAGTAAAGAGTTTGGTACAATAGCTATGACTGGTGATGGTGCAGATCCTACGATGTACAATTCAGGGTTAGAAGCAATTAAAAAGGCTGATGGCTTTGGTATAGCAATTATAAAACCAAGAAGACAAAAAGAAATTATTGATAGGATAAAAGAAGCAGAGAGAGTAGGAGCTTTGGCAGTAGGAGTTGATATTGATGGAGCAGGTTTGATTACAATGGCCTTAAAGGGGCAACCAGTAGGACCTAAGAGTCAAGAAGAGATAGAAGAATTAGTTAATAGTACTGATTTGCCTTTTATTTTAAAGGGGGTTATGACCTTAGATGAAGCTAGAATAGCTGCTGGAGCAGGGGTAGATACCATTGTTGTCTCTAATCATGGTGGACGTGTTTTGGATAGTACTCCTGGAACTGCTGATGTTTTAACAGAGATAGTTAGCGAAGTAGGTGAAAAAGTTAAAATATTAGTGGATGGAGGCATTAGATCAGGTATAGATGTCTTAAAAGCATTGGCTTTAGGTGCTAATGGAGTTTTAGTAGCTCGACCTTTAATTATTGGAGCTTATGGTGGGCAAAAAGAAGGTTTTAAGTTGATTTTAGAAAAGATGAAAACTGAACTGAAGAAAGCTATGATTTTGACAGGTTGTGAAGATATTTCAGCAGTTAAAGGGTGTGTTTTGAGAAAGGTTAATAATTAACTTTTACTTTTAAGCAGGATAATTTCTTTATATTATAGAAATTAAAGAAATAAGTACTTACTATTAAATTTAGGTTAAAATTTGTTTAAAATAATTAATGTTAGAAATAGATATTCAGTTTTTAAAATACTATTTATAGAAGGGGAAGGAAGATTAGGATGATTGACAAAGAATTAAAGACATTAGAAGATGTAAATAACTTCAAAGTAGATAAAGATAGAGATTTATTCTCTGCAACTCATGAAGAGATAGAGATTGGAGCAACAACAGATATTTATTTTATTAGAACTAAAGAGATATTAAAAAAAATGGAATTACAAGATACTACTGTTGTAGCTGAGATTTTTGCAGGAGGTGCTGGGATTGTAGCAGGGATAGATGAGGCTTTAAATCTATTGAAGAAGAAGGATATTAAAGTATGGTCTCTAGAAGAAGGAACGCAGGTAGAAAGAAAAGATGTTGTAATGAGAATTGAAGGTGCTTATAGTGATTTTGGTATCTTTGAGACTGCAATCTTAGGTATATTAGCCAGTTCTAGTGGCTGGGCTACTGCAGCAAAAGAGTGTAAGGATGCTTCTGGTGATAAACCAATGTTATGCTTTGGTGCTAGACATGTACATCCAGCCATTGCACCAGTAATGGAGAGAGCAGCTTTAGTTGGAGGAGCCGATGGAGCAAGCTGTATCTTAGGTGCAAAGTTATTTGGGAAAGATCCTTCAGGTACTGTCCCTCATGCTTTGATTTTGACTGTTGGTGATACCTTGGAAGTAGCTAAGGCATATGATGAATTTATGCCTGATGATGCTGCAAGAATAATTTTAGTTGATACCTTCCAAGACGAGGCTGTTGAAGCATTAAGACTTGCAGATGCTTTAAAAGAGAACCTTGATGGAATTCGCTTAGATACAGCCTCTGAACGGGGAGGAGTAACACCTGGGCTAGTAAAAGAAGTAAGGGCAAGATTAGACCAAGCAGGTCATAGCCATGTGAATATCTTTGTATCTGGTGGTCTAACTCCAGAACGAATAATAGAATTGAAGAGTTTGGGAGTTAATGGTTTTGGTGTAGGTAGCTATATTTCAGGTGCTAAAGCTATTGATATGACTATGGATATCAAAGAGATTAATGGTAATCCTATTGCTAAAAGGGGTAGAATCCCAGGTAAAACTGATAGTCCAAATTTAAAAAGAGTATTTTAATTGATAGATTTTGATATAAAAATTGATAGTTAAGTATAATTATATGAGAGTTTATAATTTAATTTAAATATATCCTTATATTATATATAGAAAAAGCGACATTTAGGAGGTAGGTGGGTAGGGGTTAGGAAAATCAAACTACCTAACTACCTAACCCCTAACTACCAAAGTGAAAATAGTCGCAATATATCTATTAAGTTTCACTTTAGAGTTGGACTTCTATAGATCAATTATTTTTTAGAATAAAATATTTATTTTGAAAATTGCAGGATGTAAAGTAGACTATGTAGAAGTATTTAGAGTTGTAGGATATATATAAGTTGAACTAATGTTTTTCTCTAAAGAATCAAAAAGTCTTTTTTGCAACGAATTAACACGAATTACACCAAAAAGAATAAATTAATAGTTTAGAATTTTCTTTGTTTTAAATTCGCTATATTCGTTGCTAAATAAGTTGAATTATTGATTTTTAATTAATGAAATTAATTAATTCAATCTATATAGATTGAATTAATTTGGTTTTAAAATATTTTATAAGTAGGTTTTATTATTTTAATCTTTAAATATCCTATCAAAGTTCTTTATTTTCTAATGTTTGTAGTAAAAGGATGGAGATTATGACTGTTTGGAATTTAATTAAGAAGAGTTACAAAGAGATATATAGAAATCTTTTTTCTATATTTCTTAGTAGTATGTTATGGTTTTTGACTGCAGGACTAGTGATTATGTTCAGTTACATAAGTATTCAAGTTAAATTTTATCTTCCTATTATAATAGGGTTAGTTATAGTTGGACCTATGACTGCTCAATCTTTTTATGTCAGTAATAAAATTGTTAATTATAAACAGGTTTCGATAAATGATTTTTGGATTGGAATAAGAAAATATTTTTTAAAGTCTTTGCTTATTTCTTGTTTATTGGTTATGGTGGTGTCTATTTTGACTATAGACTTTAAATTCTTTATGAATTATCAATATAAGATTGCTATAATATTAACTCCTTTATATATTTATCTGTTAATATTTTTAGGTATGATCAGTATTTATGTGTTCCCTTTGATGATAGAATTGGGGGAAGGAAATGAAAACGATTCTATAGGTACTATATTTAAGTATGCAATTACTTTAACTTTAAATAATTTATTATATACTTTATTTATCTTTTTTAATATTATGGTGTTTGGTGTTTTGAATATAGCTCTTTTATTTGGTTTATTTATATTGTTTATGGGGGGGATAGCTTTAATAGCTAATAATGCTACTATTAATTTATTGGTTAAGTATGGTGTTAAAAAGCAGGTTAATGGCCCCTATGATTTTAAACAATAATTATACATACTGAGGAGGGAATGTTTTTGCAAAAAGAATATGTAGTTGGTGTAGATTTAGGTGGAACAAAGATTTTAACTGCAGTAGCTGATTTACAAGGTAATATTTTAGCTAGGGTAAGGAAAGATACAGAAGCAGATAAGGGAAAAGAAGTTGTTATTCAAAAGATTAAAGATACAGTTTATGAAGTTATAGAAGAGGTTGGTATAAAGTTATCTCAAGTTAAAGGGATTGGTTTAGGAGTGCCAGGGCCTGTTGATATCAAAAAAGGTATTATTAAGCATACTCCTAATTTGGATTTGGATAATATTAATATTATTGAAGAGCTTGGGGAACTAAATACTCCTATCTTTTTAGAGAATGATGCTAATGCAGCTGCTTTAGGTGAAAAGTGGTTTGGTGCAGGAAAAGAAGCAGAAAATATGGTTTATATGACTGTAAGTACTGGAATAGGTGGGGGAATTATAATCAATAAAGAGATATTCCATGGTGCTGGTGATGCTGCTGGTGAGATAGGTCATATGACAATCTTACCTGATAGTGAGATTCAGTGTGGCTGTGGGAATTATGGTTGTTGGGAAGCGATTGCTTCTGGAACTGCTTTAAGTAAATTAGCAAGAAAAGCAGTTGAGACTGGTCAAGATACTTTAATGAATGAACTTGTTAGTGATCTTTCAGAAATCAATGGAGCAGTTGTGGCTAAAGCAACTAAAGAGGGTGATATATTAGCTAGAGAGGCTATGGATAAGGTTGCTGAGTATTTAGGAATAGGAATGGCAAATCTCATTAATATTTTCAATCCTGATACTATAGTTATAGGCGGTGGAGTTTCTCAATCTTGGGAATTGATGGAAGAAAAAGCGAACTTAACTATAAAAGCAAGAGCAATGGACTCTTTAGTAGATGATGTTAATATCATTACAGCACAGTTAGGTAGTGATGTGGGTGTATTAGGAGCAATAGCTACTGCTTTAGCCGAATTAGATTTACTATAGGTATCCTTAAAACTGGTTATGTCAGAGGCATTTATAAATTCTTCTGATTGTAATAAATTAAATAAATTTCAAGGGGGTTTTTGATATGGAGAATATAAATTTAGACAAGACTGCTTTTCAAATTACATTACATGGAGGAAATGCTAAGGATTTAGCCAATGATGCATTGGTTGCAGCAAAAAAGGGAAACTATGAACAAGCAGAGGAATTATTAGCAGAAGCTAATAAAGAATTTAATCTTGGTCATGAAGTGCAATCTAAGGCTATGCAAAAAGATGATAGTGATAATAGAATAATTCCTACTCTATTATTGGTCCATGCAAAAGATCATTTAATGGCTGCTAAAACAGAAATCAAATTAATTAGCGAATTAATTGAATTACACAAGAAATTAGATAAATAGTAAGTATTTAAAGGTGAGTAGTGAAGAATAAATAATTATATTTGTTTACTACTCACTACTCGCTATTTACTGATTAAGAGGTGGAATAATGAATAATATATCTGTAGAAAAAATATTAGAACATTTTCAGTTGCAGCAGATTAATCAAACACCAATTGAAAATACAATTATGGTTAGTGACATTAAAAGACCGGGTTTAGAGCTAGCTGGATTTTTTGACTACTTTACTCCTGACAGAGTACAAGTTTTAGGAAGAACAGAACTCTCGTTCTTACAAGAATTACCAAAAGAATTGTTGATTGAGAGATTAGATAAATTTTGTAGCTATGATATTCCCTGTATTGTTATTACTAGGGGACTAGAACCACCACAAGAGTTGGTGGATTTATCTCAGAAGAACCAAATTCCATTACTTGCTACAGATTATTCGACAACTAGCTTTGTTAGTAGATTAACTGACTATCTAGAGGGTGAATTTGCACCAGAAGTTACTAAACATGGAGTTTTAGTAGAAGTTTATGGTGTTGGAGTATTCATTAAAGGTGACAGTGGAATTGGTAAAAGTGAGAGTGCCTTAGATTTAGTAAAGAGAGGTCATCGACTTGTAGCCGATGATGCAGTTATCATAAGGAGGTTCATGAGAGGAGCTCTTGTTGGGCGTTCTCCTGAAATTTCTAAACATTATATGGAATTAAGAGGATTAGGAATTATTAATGTAAGAACACTTTTTGGTGCTGGGGCTGTTAGAGAAGAGCAGTCTATAGATTTAATAGCTGAATTAGAGAAATGGGATGATACTAAAAATTATGATAGATTGGGTATTCAAGATGATACTGAAGAGATTTTGAAGGTTACTGTACCTAAAGTAACTATACCAGTAAGACCTGGAAGAAACTTGGCTATGGTTATGGAAGTGGCAGCAATGAATTATCGCTTAAAGAGTACAGGATATAATGCTGCACAGGAGTTTACTAAGAGGTTAGAAGAGACTCTTAGAAATGGAAATTAGCCATAAGTTAATAAGGCTTACCTATAATAAAAATAAGAACAATGGGGTGAATATAAGGTGAAGTTAAATCAATTTACAGTAGAGGATATTGTTAGAATAGATGGTGGAAGAGAATTAGGAAAGCTTGCTTCAGTTTTGTCTATGGTAGATGACAAACATGATGATACAATAGTAAAAGCTATAATTAATGAAGGTTTTGGAGCTGTTATTACTCGGGCAGGAGGTAAGGGAGAAGACTTAAAAAACAAGGTATTACGTAATGCTTTGGGAGCAGCTGTCAAGGGTGATGTAATAGATGATGGTATTCAAGATCGTCGTGTATTGACTAGATGCGTTGAGCGTGCTTTAGTTGGATTAAATGGACCAATGAGTAGTATTTCTGGTGCAGGAATTAAGATTGGAATAGTAAAAAAAGATGCTCATTTAGCTGTTGCTATTCATGGTAAGATTGGAATACCAGGTTTAGATATCGACCATGAGATTTCTGGACTTGGTGTTCATTACTATGGTCTAGTCAATAATGATTAAATATTTTTGATTTATATCTATTTGTTAAAATTAAATAAATTTTAAATAATATATATGGACTGATAACGTTTTACATTGACAATTATAAATGTGTTTAGAGAACTATTACACAGAGCCCTAAGGTGTGCTTTTTCAAAAGGTACTCTTGGGGTGATAAATATGAATTTTCAAAGATAGAGATAGCGAAGGTTATAACATTTATTTTTTAATTAATTCTTATCTTTATTAATTGGTAGCTAATTATTTGTTCTTATCCTTTATATAGATTGTAGTTTTATTAAAGCTCAATAAATTACTAAAAGGATTATTGGCTATCTATTTTGAAGAAGGAAGGTACGCTAAAAATTGTTTTTGGATTTAATTAGACTAAAAGTTCTTTATTTTTGTTGGTTATTTTTCTATACAGATGAAAATAATAAAAAAAATTAAAATTTAAGCAGGGATTTGAGATAATACCAAGAAGTATATAATTACAGTAAAAAATAATTTATTTACAAGTTTATAAAGAAACTTTACTGTATATCTTAATTTGAACTATAAGTAAAAAATAGGTATTAAATAATCTAAAATAACGATTGCAAGGAAATTCGTTTTATGGTATAATAATCATATAATGTAATAAGTTTAAATAATGCTGTTTTTCGAAAGCTAAAAAGAATTATAATTATTAAAGTTATAAGTGTAATTATTTTAGAAGTAACCATTTTTAATAATTGAATAGGGATAAGTTTTTAATATAAGTTTAGAATACCCCATATAATAGGCCTACTTAGAATAAGGTCAATTGATGTTGGGTATTTTTTGTTTGTTAGCTAAATTTTTTATTTTAGGTTAACAAATAAGCATAAAAGGTATTAATTATTTTTTAAACTTAATTAGATTGCTTATCAGCTGTTTCTTTTACTAGGAGTTCAATAAGAATATAATAGGGGTTTATTGTCTTCTTTATGGAAACGTAACCATGTTATCTGTGAAAACGTAACCAATAAACTATAATTTTTACTTAGTTGATTATTTCTATGCCCTGATATATTTTTGTGGTATATCAAATTTCTGAATTAATACTTATGTCAGTAATGTTTTAGCTATCAATTATATAGCTAAACTAAAGGCAAGGGCATGGAGATCAATATAAAGTGAGTTCTTAGTTTCAGGGGGGAGTTTTCTTATCTCCCCTGAAACTTAGTAGAACGAATCCAGTACCGTAGTGTCTCTTTATCTCCCGCTTAATAGAAGCTCTAAAGGATGACCTAAAAATCAGGCCTTGGGAGTTTTAGAGACACTAGGATATCGGATAAATTTCATTCCGTTAAGGGGGTGATGGATACTTAGGTTAGTTAGAAATTGGAGTCATTTATAATTTTAATTAAAAACTCAAAAAAATTTAGGGGGTATTGAATTGAAGAAAAGATTTAGTTTATTTTTAACAGTAGCATTAATGCTTACACTAGTTGCAGTACCAGCTTTTGCAAAAACTTCAGTTAGACCTGGGGACAATGGAAAAGTAGAGGTAACATTTACTTATGCAGGAAATCTTGATGCAAATGCAGTTTATGTAGCTGGGGAATTTAATAACTGGTTACCAAACTTCCCAACCTACAAAATGAAGAAAGAGAATGGTGTATGGACACTTACTACACAATTAGAAAAAGGTAAGTATCAATACAAGTTTACTGTATATGGTGGTGGAATGCTTCAATGGATCAAAGATGATGAAGCAGCAAGTTTTGCAGCTGATGGATTTGGTGGACAGAACTCTGTTGTAATCGCTGATCCTAACGCAGGTTTAGCTGATCGTGTTGTTGCCTTAGAGAAGCAAATGGCAGTAACTAATATTGGATTCAACTATAATGGTTATGCTCGTATGGGATATATGATGTCTGGTAGAGGTGGAGCTCAAAGTAGTTCTTTCCAACAAGATGGTGCTTGGAGTAAGTACAGATTAGGAAATGAAACAGATCATTTCATTGAAAATACTTTAAGTAAGAAATGGACTGGAGATAATGGCGCATGGGCAAAAGCTACATTCTTATTTGCTCATCAAGATAATAGTAATGGTGGAACTTGGTTAAATAGTGAAGATTCTAATTTTGTATGGCGTCAAGCTTATGCAGAAGCAGGAGGAATGGATTTTGCACCAAACTTAACTTTCTGGGCAGGTAGAAGATACTACAACAGAAGAGATATCCATATTACTGACTTCTATTGGAGAGATATGAGTGGTGTTGGTGCTGGTGTACAAGGTATTGATGCTGGTATTGGTAAATTAGCTGTTGCATTCTTAGGTGCAAGTGATGGTAGTAATGATGTAGACCTAGGAGCTAAATCACAACAAACTCTTGATTTTACTCTTTCTGGAATTGAAGTACCTGGTGGTACTTTAGAGTTAGACCTTGCACCATCATGGTCTAAGTCTGTAGAAGGAGAAGATGATCAAGATGGATTCATTCTAGGTGGAGTATATGATAGAACTGACTTCTTTGGATTAAAAGATGGTGCTTCAACAGTTGCTTTATATTATGGATCAGGTCTTGGTGGAAACTTAAGTACTGGTGCAACATGGGCAGATGAAGATAGAGAACTTACTAGATTTGTTGCTTATGGTGTAGCTAACTTAACAGATAACTTAGATCTTATGCCTGTATTAACTTATCAAGTAGTTGACGATGGTACTTCTGCTGATGATACAAAGTGGTTATCTTTAGGTGGAAGATTAGTACAATATGTAACTAATAACTTTGCAATGCAATATGAGTATGGTATGGATAAGGTAACAGATAATGGAATTATGCACAAATTAACTGTTGCTCCTACTATTAAATGGAATAGTAGCTTCTGGGCTCGTCCAGAGTTAAGATTCTTTGGTACTTATGCAACTTGGGATAAAGATGAAGTTAGCGGTAGAGGTGGATATGCTAACGATGAAGATTCTGGCTTCACTTATGGAGTTCAAACAGAGCTTTGGTGGTAGAAATCACTTTAAGACCCTATGTTTAAACATAGGGTCTTAATCCTTTTTTAAATCATTAACAATAATTAGAATTTTTTAAAATTTAAGGGCAATGTTAAGATTAACAACCCCGATATGCAAGTTTGATTACTGCATATCGGGGTTGTTTTATTATTTGGTATTCATATTATAATGTATTATTTATGACTTATTATAGGTGTGTAAATTTAAAATGAGACTTACTGGGGCTATTGAGACAGTTTCGCTGTCAGGAATTAGGAACTTGGAAGCTGTGTTTTTAACTGATTTCAGACTCCAGATTACAGATTTCCGAAAATCTCTGAATATCTATACTATAATAATATTTTAGCTGTTTAGATGCCTAGCCTCTGGTTATTATTTGCTATAAACTTATAAGACTTTGTAGAATATACAATAGCTAGAGCTAATGAATATATTAATTTCATAAAATCAAATCAATGGAGGTAGAGGTTAATGCTAAAAATGTTGAATAACAAGAGATTGATGCTATTAGCTGTACTCTTATTAACTTTAGGTTTATTTGTAGGTTGTAGTAGTAGCAGTGATGATAGTGGAAACGATATAGCAATACAACCAATAGAGAATCTAATGGTAGAGGTTACAGTTCCAAGTGATAGTGCTATAGAGAATATTGCTGTTTCTCTTAGAAGTGTAGATGTGGCAGAGACTATAGCACCCCAAACTCAATCGGTAGCTAATGCTGATGATAAGGGAGTTCTATCATTCCCGTTTTCAAATTTAAAGGGGAATAAGTATAATGTAATTGCTAGAGCAGAAGATTCAAATGGAAATAATCTGTATATTGCTTCAACTACTATTACAGATTCAACTAAAACCGCTATAGATGCAAATCAATTTTCGACTATAGAGAAGATAAGTGATATCGATAATTTAAGAATTTATCAGGTGATGGTGGAAGCATTTCAAGATGGAGAGCCAGGTGGATATGGAACTGGCTATGGACCAAGCCACCACAATGGAGATTTAAGAGGTATAATTGATTCTTTAGAATATATCAAAGGTCTTGGGGTTAATGCTATTTGGATGACTCCTGTATTTAATTCAAATACTGGGGAGATTAAAGGGCAGGCAACAGGGTACTTTGCTGATGATTATTATAATGTTGATCCTAAATTTGGTACAAATGAGGATTTAAGAGAATTAATAGATAAAGCTCATGGATTAGGATTATATGTATTCTTAGATGGAGTATTTGGACATCATGGTGCAGATCCTATAGATGGTGTAGTTGATTATGAAGCACAATGGTATGGAAATAAGGTTAAATATCCAGATAGTTTAGAATATTTTAAAGATGTAGCGACTTATTGGATTGAAGAGTATGGGATTGATGGTTGGAGATTAGATCAAGCATATCAATTGTATCAAGATGGGACTAACTATTGGTATGAAATACGACAAGCTGTAAAAGAAGCTTCTGCTGCACGTGAGGCTTCAGGTGAAGAATGGGGAACATTAGGTTATATGGTTGGTGAGATATGGGATGGTTCTGGAGATCAGATAGCAAGTGAGGGTTATAGCCAAGATGGATTAAAATCTGCTTTTGATTTTCCAATGAGATATTCCTTAGTACAGGTGTTAGCAACTCAAGAGGATACTTCAGTATCTTGGGGATATGGTCAACCTGTTTCCAAGTTGGATTCATATGGATTTTGGACTCACACTAAATATCCTGATGATGTACACCCTAATTTGATGTTGACTAACCATGACTTAGTTAGATTTGGAGATTTAATTCAAAGAGCTCCAAATTTAGGATATGGTAAAGGAAATAATGATTACTGGAAACGACATAAAGCAGCGTATAGCTTTTTAGCAGCATATACTGGTCCGATTACGATGTATTATGGTGATGAGATTGGTAGAGAGGTAGAAGGGTTTGTAAATGAGGGTGATAGTGGATACTACGATGACCATGCCTCTCGAGATTCTGGTAAAGTATCTGGATTTACTGCTAAAGAAGAGGATTTGAAAGACTATATTACTAGTTTAATGAAGATGAGAGCAGAACATCCAGCTTTATGGAATGGAGAAAGAACTAATCTAGTGGCAGGTACAACTCAATATGCTGATCTTAAGACAGACCCAGATACTGGTGAGAAGGTATTATATCTTTTGAATACAGGGACTTCTAATACTACTATTTCTGTGTCTATTGACGGTGCTAAATTAGTTGATTTATTGACAGGTGAAGAGATAATTGGTTCAGGTAATTATGATATTCCAGTAGAGAGCTTAACTGGACGATTCTTTAGCATACAATAATCACACCATCTAATTTAATAAAACCAGAGATATATTAATGATATTGTGGTAATTTAGTGGCGGGTGATAGGTAATTAATTTGCTCTTTCTTTTACTACCGATTATCCGTTACTTCTTACTTATCTATAATAACATTATGAATGTAGTTTATTGCTTTAATTATGATTAATTTTAATTATTTGATAAAAAATTAAAATTAAAGAAGGATTTTCATTATTTATATATAAATATTAATAAGTACAATAATAACCAATAATTTTTATAAGTATATAACAATTAGTTTGTTAACATATTATGCATAATTAGTATAAATACAGTTAACAGCTACTACTTATTTTATAGTCTGACAATAACAATACATAATAATATAAGCCTATAAGAAAACGTATCCATGGAGATTTTATATCTTCTTTAGGGTATGTTTTTATTTTTGTTATGGCTAGTTATAACTATTAGGTAGGAGGTGGTAGAGCATAGGAAGTAAAAATTGGTTTTAGAGGTTTTCTTATTTTATATTATATAAAGAAGATAATTGATTAGAGGAGGGTTTTAGTTGAAGAAGATATTTAGCTTATTATTGATTTTAGTTTTAGCTTTTGGATTGGTAGGTTGTTCAAGTAGTGATGATGATGATGCAACTATTGAAAGTCTAAATTTAGATACTACTTCTGCTATAGTTAAAGTGGGTAGTGAATTTAAGTTACCAACAACGGCAACAGCTCTTATGAGTGATGGCACAAGTAAGGAGGTAGCTTTAACATGGAATAAGGAGGTAGATACATCCACAGCTGGAGTTTATACTTTCACAGCTTCAACTGAAGATACTGATACAACAGTAACTTTTGAGTTAGATGTAAGAGAAACAGTAGATGTTAATGTTGATTTACCTACTGAGTTTCCAACTGCTCCAGGAGCACCAACAGGATTTAGTGCAACTGCAATTGATTATGGTGTAGAGTTAACTTGGGACAATACTGCTAGTAAATATTTAATTTATCGTGGAAATAGTGTTGATGATAGAAGTCCTCTATTTGAAACTGCAATTACTGAAAATAGCTATACTGATGATCAGTTGTTCCCAGGTGATACATATTACTACTGGATTAGAGCAATCGATGCAGATGGTTTGAATAGTGATTTTGCAGGTCCAATTAAAGCTATACCTACAGGATATAATGGGGTTAAAGTACACTTTAAATATACAGGAACAGAGACTCCATGGATGTATGCTTGGGAACTTGATGGAGCACCTGATATTTATCAAGGAGCTGGCTGGCCTGGTGCACCTCTTACAGTAGAAGGAAATGATTGGTATGGCGCTGAGTTAGAGGGGTATAGAAGTGTTGGAATTTTATTCACTTTAGAAGATGGAACTAAACTTACAGAGCAGAATCAATCTCGTGATCAAGGTGAATGGTGGTATATGGATGGAAACTGGTATGATAAAAATCCAGAAGCTCAATAATATATAATTCTGAAAGATTATTTTTCAAATAGAATTGAGAATTTAGAGTATATAAAAAAATGATAATATAGAAAGGTAGGGATTAATTTGCAATCGATATTTAGAAGAAATAAATTATTATTAGTATCACTATTACTAGTTACACTTTTTACTTTGGTAGGTTGTAGTAGTGGTGGAGATGATGTTAGTGAAGTTACTACAGGTACTTCGAAATTAAATGTAATTGTTGCAGATTCTGCTTCTATACAAGCAGTTACTGATAACTTTACACCTACTAGTATTGAGGTTGTTGTAACTAATGAAAGCAAGGCTGAAGATACTGATTCTCAGACTGCTTCACTAGATGATGGTAAACAGGCTTTTAGTTTCAATGATTTGATGAAAGGTGTAAAATATAACGTTACAGTAAATATAAAAGATGAGAAGGACTATACTGTATTTACTGATACTGAATCTGTATTAATCAAAGATCAGGACAATAAGGTTACTCTTACTCCTAAAGTAGCAGATGCTGAAGGGATAATAGTTAACTTTAAAGATATTCCTGTAGGTAGCTCTGGAGAAGTAGTATTACTACCTATCAATGAAAGTGCAGATATTGTAATTGATGCTAATCTTGCTAGAGCTAGTATCAAGGCTCAAATTCCAGGAAATGACTATACTTTACAAGTTAGATTAGATGGTGAAGTTGTTAAAGAAGGAGAAATCAGCCTTCTACCAGGTAGAGTAAGTGTTGTAAAAGATACACTAGATCTTAATGATGGAATTAAACATTTAGGTGAGATTGAGACAACGTGGCAAGTACCAGGACCAGCATTATCAGTTGATGATAAGAATGGAGACTTTGTTGGTGGTTTAAACTTGACATTATATGCTGATAAAGATGCTACAGAAGCTCGTTATACTACTGATGGTAGTGACCCTCAAACTGGAACTTCCTTTGAGTATGGGGAAGAAATAACTATTGGTGAAGGTGCTGCAATTGGAGATAAGGTAGTCTTAAAGCTTTATGCTAAAAATGCAACTGGTGGAGAGACTGTTCAGGAATATTCTTATACTAAAGCTTATGATGAAGCAATTCCTAGTGACAGTAATAGTACGATGCCTTTAGGAGCAGTATATACTCCTGAGTATACTAGTTTTAGAATTTGGTCTCCAGATAGTAGTGATGTAAAAGTAATCGTAGATGGTCAAGAGTATGATTGTACTTTATTAAGTACTTTTGAAGCTAAAGGTTTTGAGTATAGAAATGTTTATCACGTTAAAGTTGAAGGTGACTTAGCAGGTAAGGAGTACCAATTTGTTATTAATGGTAATAAAGTTAGAGACCCTTATGGTGTAATGGTAAAATATGATGAGGACTTAGCAACAGGGGCTGAGGGAGATTCTCGTCAAGAAAATGGTGCTGACCTTACAGTTAATACTGGTAGTAGTGCTAATATAGTTATGGATTTAGGTAAAGCAGATATTGGTTGGTCACCAAGACCTCAGTTAGTAGAAAGAGAAGATGCTGTAATTTATGAAATGCATGTTAGAGACTTTACAATCGCTGATAATTCAGGAGTTTCTGCTGATAAAAAAGGTAAGTTCCTAGGAATGGTAGAAGGTGGAACTACTATACCTGGCACTGATGTTAAAACAGGTATTGATCACTTAAAAGAGTTAGGAGTAACTCATGTTCAAATTATGCCTTTCTATGATTTTGCTACTAAGTTAAATCATGATACTGGTCAAATTTATAACTGGGGATATGATCCAATCAATTATAACGTACCAGAAGATAGATACTCTATGTCTCCAGATGATTATGAGGCAAGAGTTAAAGAAGTAAAAGATATGATTAATAAATTCCATGAAGCTGGAATTAGAGTAATTATGGATGTTGTTTATAACCATAGTTATGATAAAGAGATGTTTAGAGATATTACAGGGGAATACTATACAGAAAATGATTTATCTGGTTGTGGAAACTCTATAGATACTGGTGAAAGAATGGTTAGTCAGATGATTCTTGACTCTTTAGATTATTGGGTCGATCAATACAATATTGATGGATTTAGATTTGATTTAATGGGTATTTACCATACTGATGAAGTTAAGAGATGGGCAGAGTATTTAAATGATAAATATGATGACCGTAACCTATTAATTTATGGAGAGCCATGGGCTGCAACATCTGATGATTTAGAAGATGAAAAGATAAGAAAAGGACATATTTATGAATTAGAAGAGCAACATGTAGGTGTGTTTAATGATAGTATCCGTAATGCAATTAGAGGTCAAATGAACCAAGCTGGAGGCGGATACATCTTCGGTAATGGTGGTGCAGAAGATATTATGATAGGACTTAAAGGTTCATTAGCTGATGGTGTTCCTAGTGGTCCATGGGCAGCTGAGTTTACTTATGATCCAGAACAGACAATCAATTACATGTCTGCTCATGATAACTTATGTATAGGTGATAAGATTAAGGCAGATATTGATGCTGGAAATATTCAACCTGCAGATGCAATGAGTATAAGCAAGTTAGGAATAGGTGTAGTATTAACATCTCAAGGAATTCCATTTATCCATGGTGGTGATGAGATGTTAAGACAGAAGGACAATGGAACTGAACTTGCTGAACAAGCCCATAACTCATATATGTGGGGAGATAGTATTAATAAGGTTGACTGGAATTGGAAGCAAGAGCATAAAGAGTTATTTGATTATTACAAAGCTTTAATCCAATTAAGAAAAGATCATAAAGCGTTCAGATTAACAGAAGCTGCTGATATTAATGAATATGTAAATTTAAGTAATGATGGAGATGTAATAATCTCTATGATTAATGGAGATGAAATTGCAGATGAAGATTGGGGAGATATCGTAGTAGTATATAACCCAGGTGATGCTTATAATTATAGTTTACCTACTGGTACATGGAGAAAGGTCTTTGATAATAGTGGATCAGTAAATGAAGTGATTTCAGATAATAATGTGACTGTTGAAAGCAGATCAATTACTATCTTTGAAGGAACTGCAGAAGGTGAGTTAACTCCAGGTGATGGTGAAGGTACAGATACAGAAGAAGATGTAGTATATACTCACTGGAAACTTACTTTCGACCCTGCTTTATATGACTTAGATCCAGCGGTAATTGCTGATGTTCATTTAGCAGGTGGTATGAATGGTTGGGATTCAGCTGATCATACCTATGACTTAGTAAAACAAGATGATGGAACTTGGAGTGCAACTTGGTCTGTTGATGAGTTAATAGAAGGAACGGAATTTAAATGGATTGTTGATGGAGAATGGACTCCAGGTGGTACAGGAAACAATTTGGTAGTTGAGAATTCTCAAGATGGAATTGAAGGGGTAGTACAAGAATAGAGACTAAATCTTAATAGTTTTTAATACCAGTATAAAGTTGATATCAACTTTATACTGGTTAATTTATATGAATAACTAGTTACAGTAATTTTATCTTTATGATAATTTAATCAACTTATCTTAGTTTATCTATAATTAAAAAGAGGTTTCTGAAATTTCAGGAACTTCTTTTTTCTTAATAAGAACTATATAGCTTATTAGAGTTAATTTTAAGTGTTTTTCTGTATGCAATTGCAGGAAAATTAATAGATTTAAAGAATAAAAAGAAGTAAGATAATAAATACAGAGAGGAGAAATAAAATTGAAGAGAAGTATTCATTTATTTATTTTAATTGCAATTTTAGCTCTAGCAATAACCTTAACAGGATGTCAATCACAGGGTAATCAATTTTCTATAGTGGATTCAGACTTATCTGATTATAACCTTCAAGCGTTAGATTATACATTAACAAGTTTTGAGTTGAAGTTTAATCAAGATGTTGAAGAAGTTAAGGTATCATTAGTGGAAGGTGAAAGTACTAAAGTAGTTGAAGCTACTGTAGAAGGTGATAGAGTTGAATTAACTGGTTTAAATTTAAAGCCCAAAACAAGTTATCAGTTAGTTGCTAATATTAAGTCTGTTGCTGGAAATGAATTATCTAATAGAACTAACTTTACTACTGATAGATCTTATCCAGAGATAAAAAGACCCAATAAGACCTTGATGCAAACGTTTTATTGGGAGATGAACAAAGGAGAATATAAAAACAAATATCCAGAAGAAGCGAATTTGTGGAATTTACTTGCTAAGCGTGCAGATGATTTAGCTGCTGTTGGTATTACTGAATTGTGGGTTCCACCTGCTAATAAAGCCCATGAACAACAAGATGAAGGTTATGGTACTTATGATTTGTGGGATTTAGGGGAGTTTGATCAGGTTAATACAGTGAGAACTAAATATGGTACAAGAAAAGAGTTAGAGAATGCTATAGCTAATCTTCATCAAAAGGGAATTAAAGTTTATTATGATGCAGTATTCAATCATAGAATAGCTGCAGGATATCAGAATGTAGAGGGTTCTATCTTGGCATCTGGTGAGAAAGTAAAGACTTATACTAAGTTCTATCCTCTTAAGGGAAGACAAAAGTATTATAGTAAAGCTGATCAATGGAAATGGGACTGGCATGCCTTTGATGGTGTGGATTATGCTGTTGATAGAGGGAATATGGCTCCTCAGAACTTTGAAGGTAAAGAATGGGATAATACCTTTGAAAAAGATTATCTATTAGCTGCAGATGTTGATTATCAGAATAAAAATGTTAGAGATGAAATGAAGGAATGGGGAACATGGATAATAAATGATATAGGTTTTGATGGATTTAGATTAGATGCGGTAAAACATATAGATTCTGATTTTATTGATGAGTGGTTGACTTATGTTCAAAAAAATACATCTAAAGATATATTTGTTGTAGGAGAAGCATGGATAGAGAATACTATGGGATTGACCTTCTATCTTTATGGGATAGATAATTCTGATTATACTGTCTTTGATTTTCCTTTAAGAAAGACCTTTGAAAACTTAAGGTCAGGTACTATGAATATGGCTGCTTTAAGTAGAGCAGGGATGGTTAATAAGGCTGGATTTAAAGATAGATCCGTTACTTTTATCGATAATCATGATACTGGTCGTGACCATGTTGAGTACAAGGCTCCAATTAATGTTAGAAAATATCAAGCTTATACTTATATTTTAATGAGAGAGCATGGACTTCCTATGGTTTATTGGAAAGATTATTATCAAGATGGAATGAAAGAGAATATAAATAAGCTGTTGAAAGCAAGAAGATACTTTGCCTATGGTCCAGGACATGAAGTTGCTAATAATGATACAAATATCTATTCTTATGTTAGAGAAGGTTTGGATGATAGTCCAGGAACTGGATTAGTGATGATGATATCCCAAGGTGTTTCAGGTGATATAACTACTAAACGTATAAACTCTACTCAATCTAATACAGAATTTTATGATATTACAGGTAATGTTGCAGAAAAAGTTCTGACAGATGCAGAAGGTTATGGTCAATTTAAGGTGAAAAATGATGAAGCAACTGGCTGGAGTGTTTGGGTGCCAGTTGAGTAAAGGATAATGAAGATATTGCAACAATTTAGTTATCAGAAATTAGGAATCGATTATCAGTAAAATCAACAGTTTCCTGATTTTTGTGAAAATGTATTAATACCACTTTAGCCACAGGTTTTAACCTGTGGTGCCTGCATAGACTACGGGTTAAAACCCGTGGCTAGATAATAATTTAAACTTATTATTACTTGTAATCACAAAGTTTGTTGTTGAACCTGAATTAATTTTAAGTAAATATTAATTTTGGAATAGATTATAATATCTATTCCTTTTTTTATTTCATATTACTTATTTGCTTCTCATAAGAATAAAGTGAAGAATTTGTTTTTCCTCTATCTAATGAGTTATTATCAACTTTATTAATAAGATAGTTGATTTTAGAGATAATAGTTGTTAGATAAAGAAGAAAATGTATGATAAGGAGAGATATTCTTATGGGTAAAATAAAGCTTATCTTAGCTATCTTTTTTATTATATTCTTTTCATCACAGTTAGTGCAAGCAGAAGAGAATATTATTTTTGAAATGAATGACCCAGTAGGGGACGAGTACGGTCCTGGAACTTATACTTATCCTAAAAATGAACAGTTTAGTCCCTATGAAGGTCTATTTGATTTAACTTATTTTAAAGTAGAGGATGGTGGGGAAGATTATAAACTTTATTTTAAGTTTGTAGCTTTAACCAATCCTTGGCATGCTAAGTATGGGTTTAGTCATCAGTTAATCGAACTTTATATTAGTAATGGAGAAGAGGGTAGTGTGAAGACTTTTAAAAAAGGAGCAAATGTTAAATTTGAAGATAGGCACCCTTGGCAGAAGTTGATTAAAATAACAGGCTGGTCTTTAGAAGTTTTTGATTATAGGGATGATGTAAATGCAGATAAAAGGTTAAAAGAGGATAGAGTAAAGATTTTAGATGATAAGAAGACCATTGAAGTTAGTGTACCTAAAAGCCTATTGGGTGATTTAACTGAAGCCCAGTATTATCTATTAATAGGTTCTTTAGATGGCTTTGCTTATGATAATTATCGAGAGGTTGTTAAAGATTCTCAAGGGTGGAAATTTGGTGGTGGAAGTAATACTGATATTAATCCAAATGTGATAGACACCTTAGTTCCAGAAGGTATGAACCAGAAAGAAGTATTAGGGGCATTTAATTTAGAGACTGGGGAGCTATCAACTTTACGTGCAGTTGGAGTAGAATTAAAATTGCACTGGAAATTTACTATTATTTTTGCTTTCTTAGTTATCTTATTAGCTACTATAATTGGTACTGGAATTAAATATTTGGCTAAGGTGTTTAGCGATTATAATTAAAGAATTATGATGATGGTATATATAGATCTCCAAGTCTAAAGTGTAATTTAATGGGAATATTACGAAACTTTAGTGTCAGGAATCAGGAACCTGGAATCAGTATGTTCTACAGATTCCTG
>NZ_JBSQYM010000052.1:0-17589 GCF_055140805.1 Orenia sp. | reverse complement strand
ATAAAAGATGCTTTAGTCCTCTCTCCTAAGGTAGGAGAGAGTTAGAGTGAGGTATGAAAGGTTTTGATTTATTTCATTTTAGACTTGGATATCTATATATATTGTATCAGTTGGATTTTAATATACAAAAGAACTATTAATAATTATAAAAAATATAATTATTAATAGTTCTAAAATTATAAATATATCTATAAAATTAACTGATATAAATTTAATTTTAATAATGGTTCAACAACCAACTTTGTGATTAACACTAATTATAGTTACAGATATAATTTTAAGAATCTGGAATCAGGAGTCAGAAAGCTGTGAATTATGCTGATTCCAGATTCCTGATAACCGATTTCTTATATTTCATTATTAGTTATCAATCGAATTTTTCACAAAAGTCGTGGAAGATCCTTAATAATAGAGAAAAGAGATTAAGTTATTGATAAAAAAATTAAAGTATGATATCTTAAAGATTAAATAGGAAGTTTATATATAGTCTTTAATTTTATTGTTATAGACTACTATCAAGTATTCTTTTAGTATAAGATTTGGGGTTAATGAACAAGATATATTTGATTTTGATAAATATATCTTCTTCAGATTTGGCTAATTTTAATTCCATTCAATGGGGTGAAGTGATGGAATATGATAATAGGTATTATTTAAGTAAGAAAGTAAGCATTGTTGGTCTGGTAGTAAATATAATTCTATCAATTGTTAAAATTATAGTAGGTTTTATATTTAAAAGTAAAGCTTTAGTAGCTGATGGCTTTCATTCAGTATCTGATATTGCTTCTACACTGGTAGTAATGTTTAGTATGAAGATTTCTGAGCTTCCGCCAGATAAAGAGCATCCTTATGGCCATGGGAAAGCTGAATCCATTGGAACAAAGATATTGGGTATTATTTTAATTTTGACAGGTTTTGGGTTAGCTAAAGGGACATTAGAGAATATCTTCTCAGGAGAGATCGCTATTCCAGGTAAGATGGTCTTGTGGGTGGCTGTACTTTCTATAATAGCTAAAGAGTTGCTGTATAGATATACTATAACAATAGGTAAAGAGATTAATAGTAAGGCTATTATGGCTGATGCTCATCACCATAGATCAGATGCCTTCTCTTCGATAGCAGCTTTAATTGGGGCAGGTGGAGCTATTATCGGTTATCCAATCTTAGACCCTTTAGCTGGAGTAGTAGTGGCTGTATTTATTATCAAGTTGGGTTTTGAAGTATTGATGGATGCTATCGATGAATTGATGGATGCCGTTCCTAACAGAGAAAAGATGGAAGAGATCAAATCCCAAGTTAAGGAACTAGCAAATATTATTGATGTTGGTGATATTAAATTAAGGTCTTATGGTCCACGATTTTTTGTAGATTTAGAGGTAGTAGTAGATGATAATTTAACTGTTGTAGAAGGTCATAAGGTGGCTGTTAAAGTTAGAGATAAGATTAAAGAGCTACATCCAAATGTTGAAGAGGTACTTGTACATATTGATCCTGAAAGTGTTTATGAAGGTAGGTAATAACTTTGGATAAAAATTAATATAGAATTTAAAATAATCTATTATATTAGCAATAAAACTGATATAATATAGACATAAAGCGACACTTTTAGGAATCTGGAATCAGTTATCAGGAAACTGTAAACTATACTGATTCCAGATTCCTGGTTTCCGACACGAAAGTGTCACAATATAACTATTAACCAAATACATCTACATTAAGCAAAGTTAAGATATTAAAATAACCAAAATTACTGATAGGAGTAGGTAGAGTTAATGGAATTGCTAAGTAGAGATAAGCTTATATTTTTATTAATTATAATTATGTTAATCTTAACAGGATGTAAAGATGAATTAGTAATAGATGATTTTTTAATTGGATCTCAATTTTATAATAAGGCGGGCTATTTTATAGGAAATACCAAAGTAGAATTTACTGTTAAGTTGGCTGAAGATCTGTTAGTTGAAGGTTTTGATCAGAATTTACTCTATAAATGGTCTAGTAATGGAGGAGAGATAATATCTCAAGATGAAAATAAGATTACTTATTTAACACCACAGATACCAGGTGATTACTACATTAATGTAATCATAACCGATAATAAGGATCAAGAGCTTAGCTATAAATTTCCTTTTGCAGTTAGAGGGAATTATCCCCAGAAGGTTTTTCTAAAAGAAGCAGAGAATAAGTCTATAGAATCAGGTGTTAAAATTAGTTGGTCAAGTTATACCAAAAATGATTTCTATGCTTATAAAATCTTAAGAAGTAATAATCTCTATATAGACAATAACTTAAAGGTTATAGCTGAAATAGATGATTCCTACTCGACTTCTTATATTGATCATGAAGTAGAAGCTAATCAGCATTATACTTATCAAATCATGGTGATTAATCGATTAGGTTATTTCTCTTTAAGTAATGATAGAATAATTGAAACTTGGTCAAAAGGTACTAAAGAGATTCCAATCGAAGATAATTTGGTGGATATTGTAAAGGATCCTGTCAGGTCTAGGATTTATATCAGTGACAAGAGTAAAAAGCAATTATTAGTCTTAGATAGTGAAAGAGAAGAGATAATCAAGAGGGTTCAATTGGATATTATGCCCCATAAGCTAATGTTAAGTGAAGATAATAGATTCATTCTCTCTTTTTCTCCAGGTACTAAAGAATTACTACAGATTGATTTATTAACTTGGCAAATATATAAATATAATATTGACGAGAAGATACTAGATATAGCTATCAATGAAAACTATGCTTATTTGAGTATTAAAGGAGAATACAATCTTTTAAAATTAGATATTAAGCAGAAGAAGATAGAAGATAGGTTTAAGCTAAGTAGACAAGGTAGGCTGCTTTCTGGAGACCGAATTAGTTTCATAAGAGAAGACTATTTACTAATAGATGATAGTCTCGGTGATGTTCTAATTTATTCTTTAGATGATCTATCTCATCCTATTAGTGATTTAGGTATCTTATCTATTGACAAATTAATTCTATCTAAATTTGGAAAAGAGGATTTGCTTTATACAATTAGTGAATATCCTGATTATGTTAAGGCTATTAGCATAGATAGAGATTTTAATTCAAATTTTGAAAAGACTTTTAGTACGGGGGCGTATCCCAGAGATTTTGTACTAGATAATAAGAATAGTTTATTATTTGTAGTTTGTGATGATAAGAGTATTTATATTTTCTCTACTAAAGATAATAGCCTTATAGATAAAATATCTTTAAAGAATTATATACATCATCTAGATTTAGATGTTAATAATAAGAAGATTTACTTACTTACGTCATCAAGTGAATTGACAAAAAATAACATAGTTATCATTAATTACGAATAATATAAGATTAGGATAATTAATTACTACTTGCCCCTTGTTTGTTACCAGTGTTCAACTTTGGGGTGAAATTTAAATCTGTCGTTATAGAGACAGATTGCGACACGTCGTGTCGAGTGTGAGTGTGTGTAAAGTCTCTTTTTATTGGGATTTACTCACACTCACACACCCACTCACGCTAATTTTAAAAGTGTCGCAATATCTCCATTAGGTTTTACTCTAAAGTTGTTGAGTTTATTATTTGTTAGTTATAATTTATTAATTAGTTATAATTTATTAAATGGATATCTTCATTGTAGCAAGGAGATAGCTATCATTTATAGAAGTAAGATTAAGAGGTGAGATAATGAATGAAGAACTGATTAAACTATTGATTGGAGCAACTGTTATAGCTATTGGTGTGATATTTTTGTATATTCGTAGTGGTAGGAGACAGTCTTTATATGGTTTTATAATTTCAGGTTTGATGAAGTTTTGGGATAGAGTAGTTAAATTATTAGTGGTAGTAGCAGTTATCTGGTTTAGTGTTAGAGTAGTAGCTCATTTATTAAGGAGGATATTATAGGTGTATTATGGTGGTCGTGGGCAGTTATTGGAGGATATGATTGAAGAATCTAACCAACAATATTCACTACAGCAGATGGGAGTTATTCAGAAGATACCTACTCCGGTTAAAGTCTTAAATATTGATTCAAGGACAGGTAAGATTAAGAATGGTTTTTACGAGAAGAAGTCTACAGTTGATTATATTGGTGTATTTAAAGGAGTACCAATTGCTTTCGATGCTAAAGAGACAAATATTGATACTAGGTTAGATTTAAGTAATGTTAAAGAACATCAATATTATTTTCTAAAGAATTGGGTTGAAAACGGTGGTGTAGGTTTTTTAATTATTTATTTTACAAATTTAAATGAGAGTTATTATCTTCCTTTTGAGTTATTAGACGAATATTGGACTAAGATGTTAGCTGGAGGACGTAAGAGTATTCCTTATAAGAGGATTGTACAAGATGGTTATCAGATAGGGAGTAGAGGCTTAATTTTTTTAGATTATTTAAGGATTGTAGAAGAGTATCTAACTGCTAAAGAGGGCTAAAAAAGGATGATTATTGATTAAATCTATTTATAATCTTGATTTTTTCAATTAGGTGTAATAAAATATATATGGCTATCCAAAAATAATTAAGTAAACTAACTTGTACAATTTAGAATATAATAACTATATTATGTGTAGAGGATTTTAGGAGGGATAAATATGGGAAAGAAAATATTAATTACTGATGATGCGAACTTTATGAGAACGATGCTTGCTAAGATAGTTGAGGAGAATGGTTATGAAGTAGTAGGAACTGCAGAAAATGGTGAGGTGGCAATTCAAAAATATAAAGAATTAAAGCCTGATTTAGTAACTATGGATATCACTATGCCTGGTATGGATGGTATTGAGGCTACTAAAGGTATTATGGCAGTAGATCCAAATGCTAAGATTGTAGTATGTAGTGCTATGGGTCAAAAGCCTATGGTATTAGAAGCTATTGAAGCTGGAGCAAAGGACTTTATAGTAAAGCCTATTAAGCCAGAGAAGGTTAAAGAGACTTTGGCTAAATTGATAGGATAATTAAATTATTTAGATAATAAAGAGTAAATATTTATCATAAAAATGATTGATTTAATAAGCAAAGTAAAAGCTATTTTTATAAAATATCTTTAGCTATCATCTTATTAAATAAAAACCAGTTAATCTTTAAAGATTAACTGGTTTTTATTTAGCTATATAGAGATAATGAGACACTTTCGTGTTAGTGTATAGTGTGTAGTTGATAGTGGATAGTTAAGTTCAAAACCATTAAATCCTTTAAGACATAAGACCTTAGTTTTTCAACTCTCAACTATACACTATCAACTATCAACTCAAAAAAGTGTCGCAATATCACCATTAAGTTTCATTTTCAGTTCACATACCTATATAATTAAAATAACTTATATTTATCTGTAAAAATTTAATTTAAATGTATAAATTAATCTACTTAACTTAATCATAGTAATAGAGATTATTTGATAGTCAACTTTAAGATAGAAGTCAATAGGGAGATTCAGATACTAACGAGTAAACAGTTATAATTATGAGTTTAATCATTAGAGGTTATGTTCTTTTAATATAACGAGTATAAATATTAAAATAAGTGGATAATGTATAGTTAGATTAATTAATTTTAGAATTAATAATATGTTTGTCTAGATTGTTTTTTCACTAAAATCATTGGTCAAAATCCTTTAATCATAATATTATATAAATTTTTTTGCCGATAAAAAGGGATATATAGTTATTTATCGAAAGTGATAATTAAGGAGGATAATTTTATAGTTTCATATAATATTAGTTATCGCTTTGTCAAAATAATTAATTTTTAAATAGTAGGGGGAATTTTAATTTATGCCTAATAATGATTTGAAAGCAATAAAAGTGGTTGTTAAGGGAAGGATTCAAGGGGTAGGTTATAGAGCTAATACTCATAAGAAGGCTACTCAGCTAGGTATTACTGGGTATATACGTAGTGTGCAAGGTAGAGAGATAGAACTTGTAGCAGAAGGAAAAGAAGAGGCTTTGGAGGAATTGATAGAATTTTTAGAAGAAGGACCTTCTGGTGCTGAAATTGAAGAATGTCAGGTTGAATGGATAGAAGTAACTGATGAGTTTATTCGATTCTCTATTAAGTATTAAGAGGTAGAGGTGATAATAGTGGGATTCTTTTCAAAATTAAAGAAGGTATTTTTAGCTGGTGATAAGGGAACAAACCAAAATTTAATTGAAATACATGTAAGATGTAATAAGTGTGGAGAGCAAATTAACTCTTTTTTTAGAAAAAATTATGACCTACAGAGCGATTATGGAGGAGAAGAGTGGGCCTACTTGATTGATAAGAATTTGGTATGCCCAGGGTGCTATCAGAGTATTATTATGAGAATAGAGTTTGATAAAAGGCTTAATAGTATTAATAGTGAATTAACTGGTGGGGAATTTATTATTGATGAGGATAGTTCTCAAAATTAATATTACTAAGCTTTAAATTTTTAATTATATCGTAGAACAGACCCTTATATCAGGGAGTTAGTGATTGGCTATTGCTGATAGGTAGTAGTTGATTAAGCTCTCTGATATAATGAATTTTTTGTACATAATTTACTTAAAAATATTTTATTCATAGTTGCTTTTGCTTTAAAAACTAGTATATGGGACTTACTAAATGAATAATATCTATTAAGTTATTTTAATTTTAATAACAGTGACAAGTAACGAGTGATAAGTAATAAGTTAAGGTCAAAAGATTAAAATATTATAAGCTTCAATTTAGGACTAAACAGTTATAGGAGTTTTTAAAGAGTAAAAATTATTAATATAATTTAGGATAAATGTTATTAATCAAATAACAGCATTAACTATCAAGAATTTATATTTAGTTTAATAAGACTATCATAATAATGTAATATATTTTAAAAGATTATAAGGTTATCGAAATAAATTTTAATCTTGTTGGAAAATGATTTTGGGAGGATACAATATGAATGTGGCTAATCTTTTAACCTTAAGTCGAATTATATTATTGCCTTTTTTCATCATCTTTTTCTTTAGCAATTATGAAAATAACTTTATGATTGCTGGAATAATATTTACTATCTCTGGCTTAACAGATTTATTAGATGGATATGTGGCTAGAAAATATAATCAGGTCTCTCATTTAGGAAGGTTACTAGATCCTTTAGCAGATAAATTAACTATGATTTCAGTATTTATTGTGTTAGCAATTAATAATTCTATTCATATATGGGTTATATTGGTTATTTTAATTAGAGAAATTATTATATTAATTGGCTCTTTTATTGTCTATTTTAATAGTGATGATATTATTAGTCCAAGTAAATTTGGAAAATCAGCTACTTTTTTATTGTATGTAACGGCAGCTGCTTATATCTTAGACTTTTCTATCTTTAAGATTGCTTTATTTATAGCACTTCCGTTGACGATTATATCTGGAATTAGTTACTGTCTGGAGGCCTATAAATTTTTATTTAAAGCCAAGGAAATCTAGTGATTGAATTAGTATATTAAAATTTTATTTTTGAATCAAAGGAAATATAGATTTTATTTAAACTTCTCCTTTGATTCAATTTCTTTAAATTTTTATATTTTATTGTGCAAAGATGTGATTACCTATTTGATTTACCACTGGTCTATTATAAATCCACGGAGAAGTAGTCTTAAGGGGATTATAATAGAATAGGGCTCCATTGCTAGGGTCAAGTCCCTTTATAGCTGAAAGAGCAGCCTTAGTGGCCTCTAAGTCAGGTTCTAATTTAAATTGACCATCACTAATAGCAGTAAAAGCCAAAGGTTGATAGATAACTTCTGAGATAGTATTAGGAAAATCTTTGCTTTTAACTCTATTAATAACTACAGCTCCTACAGCGATTTTCCCAATAAAAGGTTCTCCTCTAGCTTCAGCATGAATTATCTTGGCTAATAGATAAAATTCATCTGGGCTTATAGAATTTTTTGGAGAACTTTCAGCTAAAACTGGATTGATAAATAGGGCCAAAATTATGGGGATAATAGATAATGAGCTTCACTTCATTGTTTATCACCTCTGCTAAAATCTTTGACTATATTTTATTATTAATTATTATAATATTTATATTGATAAAGTATACTAAGAATAAATTAAAGTAATAATTAGAATTTTTTATTATTACAAATTTCAGCTACTATTGGAGTTATATTTTTGAGCTTGAGTCTTTTTGAAATCTAGCTAATAACTTGTTGGAAGGAGGGAGTTTGATATGGATTGCTTTCAATCTGCTTTAGAACAGAAAGTTTATGCAGTAGTAGGTGCATCAAACAACAAAGATAAGTATGGTTATAAGGTATTTAAATTTTTAAAGAATCATAATGTTGAAGTTTACCCTATTAATCCTAATGCTAGCAAAATAGAAGGGACAAGATGTTATGATAGTTTATCAAAGGTACCAGAGCAGGTTAATGTAGCGGTTACAGTTGTGCCACCTCAAGTTAGCAAGCAGATAGTCAAAGAGTGCAGTGTTTTAGAGATAGAATATATTTGGATGCAACCAGGCTCAGAGTTTGAAGATGTAGAAATTTATTGTGAAGAATTGGGAGTGAAATGTATTGTTAATAAATGTATCATGATAGAGATGAAGGATTAGAAATTAAATTATTTACTCATTACTCAGCTGTCTTAATAGATTATTAAAGGCTAATATTTATATTCGATTTCAATTAATGATTAAAGGGAGGAATTTTAAATGAAGACAGAGACTTGGCACCCATTTAGTGAGATTAATACTTTACGTAATAAGATTAATCTATTTGCTGATGAAAGTATAATCGAGTATAGTAAAATGGCAGACCCTACAGTTGATATCTATGAAGAAGGGGATAAGCTGACAGCTAGAATTAGTCTGGGAAATATTGATGTAGAAACTATTCAAATATCAATAAGTACAGAGAGTATAATTGTTAATTCTGGGGATAAGAGTAATATAATTAAGAGTATATCTTTACCAGTTAAAGTTGATGATAATAATTCAGATATTGAATTAGAAGATGGAGTAGCTAAGGTAACCATGCCTATAGTCGAATGATGAGTTCAAAATAAAAAATTTCATATATATAGAAACCGATAAAGATTTCACATTAACAGTTACGAGTAATACTAAAAAGTTAAAATATTTTTTGCAACGAATCTCACGAATTAACGCCAATTAAAATCAAAAGATTTTAAATTTTTGACTTAGTCTGTTAATATCTAATTCGTATAATTCGTGTTAATTCGCACCCCAAGAGTACTTCTTTGGATAAATTACCTCAGGGCGTTGCTGGATTAATTCAAATTCTTTTTCATGTTTTATATAGTCAAGTATATTTATATACTTGACTCTTTTTATTAAAATTGATATAAGTAGTTTGTTAGAGAATTATTTTTTATTTTTCAGGTATATAAATAAGCAGAAGATATAGAATAATTAATAATTTAAAGATTGTTCCAGCACCTGATTTTAATAATATTAGGAGGCAATTCATTCAATGGAAGATAACAACCAAGGAGATTTTGAGGAGATTGATTTAAAGGAGTATCTTGGGTTATTAGTAGAGAGAAGAAGGTTAATTATAGGGATATTTATCTTAGGCATATTAGCAGGTACTTTGGTCAATTTTTTAGCAGAGCCTGTCTATCAATCTGATACTATTATTAAATTAAGTAATTCCAGTGGTAAATATTCTAATATGAATTATGCTAAGCAGAAGATTAAGAGTTTAAATTACATAGAAGAGATAACTAAGGAGCTTAATTTATCATATACCTTAGACAAGCTCAATAAGTTTAGAGAGAATAATTTGAAAGTTGATAAGTTGGAAGATGATGTATTGGCTATATCCTTTAAGAGTAATGACCCTCAAAAAGCAAAGCAGATACTTAGTGGTATAATAGATTTTTTTAAGCAAGAGAGCCTTAGTAATTTTGAAAGATTAAAAGAAGAAAAACTAGACTATTTAGAAGTTATTAATGAAGAAATTTCTAAATTAGCAGAAGATTTAAAAACGAGTAATAAAGTGGTGGCAGAACTTAAAAATTTAGAGATGTCTGCAGGAGATAAGGCTATTATCAGTAATAATCTAAATGATAGGTGGAGTAATATGCAGGAGATAAAGGTATCTTTAATTAACAACAAACAAGATATTATTGCCCAAATCAATAATATGGAAGAATTAGAGATTATCAATCCTCCTATGGCCTCTCAAGATCCAATTAAACCAAAGAGGTTGTTAAATATAGTTATTAGTGCCCTGCTTGGATTATTTATAGGGATATTTATGTCATTATTTTTAGAATTTTTGGAGCAATGATTAATATTGATTAGGTTTAGAGATAGAGGTAGATTTGATTATAATCTTTAGTAGAAGGAGAGTAATTATGGTTGCATTACCTAATATTCTTTATCAGAATTTAAAGAGATATTTTGGATATAATGATTTTAGACCTAGGCAGAAGGAGGTATTGAGATATTTATTTGCTGGTAATGATTTATTAGCTATCTTACCAACAGGAAGTGGTAAATCTCTTTGTTATCAGTTACCTGCTACTTGTTTATCAGGTTTAGTGATAGTAGTATCTCCTCTAATCTCTTTGATGAAGGATCAGGTAGATAGTTTGAGCTCTAAAGGTATTAAAGCAACTTATATCAATAGTTCGCTAAATTGGTATGAGCAACAAAGAAGGTTAAAAGGAGTTGTACAAGGGGATTATGATATTATCTATGTTGCTCCAGAACGCTTTGAATCTACTATTTTTTTAGATAGATTAGCTAAGGTAGGGGTGTCTTTATTTGCTGTTGATGAAGCCCACTGTATCTCAGAGTGGGGTCATGACTTTAGACCAAGCTATCTAAAATTAGCAGAAGTAAGAAAGAGGTTAGGTAATCCTAGATTGATTGCTTTAACAGCTACTGCTACCTTTGAAGTTAGAAAAGATATTATTAAGGGATTGGCTTTAGAAGATTTTAAAGTATTGATAAAAGGTTTTGAACGGAGAAATCTATATTTAGAAGTGAAGAAGGTAGAGAATGAGTTTAGCAAAAAAGAAGAGTTATTACAGATATTGACCTATAATTCATTACCTGCAATTGTCTATGTAGGGACTAGAAGTAGAGTTGAAGAGATAATGGCTTTTTTAGAAGATAAATTTTCAGTAATAGGCTATCATGGAGGGATGAAACCTCATCAAAGAAGAGAGGCTCAAGAGCTCTTTATGGAGGGAAAGTATGATATTGTTGTAGCTACAAATGCTTTTGGGATGGGAGTTGACAAAGCTGATATTAGGTTAGTAGTCCATTATGAGCTTCCTGGTACTTTAGAGGCTTATTATCAAGAGATTGGTAGAGCAGGCAGAGATGGTTTTTTTAGTAAATGTATACTTCTTTATCAAGAAGATGATAGTGACTTAAGGGAGTTCTTTATTGATAGTGACTATCCACACAGAGAGATAGTAGAAGAGGTCTATGCTTTTTTCTTATCTAAAGATCAAGAAGAGGTGGAGGTTGATTTAAATCAACTCTATTTTCAGTTAAGAACTCTTCCTAGCAGATTAGCCCTTGATGCTACATTAAGGCTATTAATAAAGGAAGGTTATCTAAAGTGTATAACTAGTAGGGAGCAAGAGGTAGTTTATCAGATTTTAACAAGGGCAGATCCTAAAAAATTAGGGATAGATTATTTGCACTTACAAGCTCTTAAAGAGAATAAGTATCAGAAGTTATCTGAGTTAAAAGGATATATAGGTACTAAAGAGTGTCGCCATCAATATATACTTAATTATTTTGATGATGAAGAGGTTTTAAATTATTGTCCTGGTTGTGATAATTGTGATAAAGTTAATCAAAATAGGGTTATAACTAAAGAATTAGGTATTCTAGTACAGAAAATCTTAAGTTGTGTGATTAAGTTAGGAGGGAGATTTGGGGTTACTACTATAGCTAAGGTATTGATAGGTTCTAA
Source organism: Orenia sp. (assembly GCF_055140805.1). Lineage (NCBI taxonomy): Bacteria > Bacillati > Bacillota > Clostridia > Halanaerobiales > Halobacteroidaceae > Orenia > Orenia sp. The sequence goes on along the minus strand of NZ_JBSQYM010000052.1, from coordinate 5,679 downwards.
ATCAAATAAATTATTAGCAAGAGGGTTGGATAAGGTATCTACCTATGGAATTGTCAATGATTTTAGCTATGAAGATATTATTAGCATAATAGAAGAGCTAATTGAAGCTCGATATCTTAAGAGGAAGAAAGGAAGATACCCTACAGTTCAAATTACTAAATCAGGTTATAAAATTTTACATCAACCCTATAACTTAGATTGGGATTTAGTTAGGGAAGGTAACCAGATAAATAATTTAACTAATCAGGCTAGAATAGAGCTATTAAATAGGTTGAAGGATTTAAGAGTTAGGCTATCTAAAGAATTTAATCAAGCTCCTTTTATTATAGCTCATGATAAGACCCTAGAAGAGTTAGTAAACAGATTACCAACAAATCGTGCAGAAATGCTAAAGGTTAAAGGTTTTGGAGAAGTTACTTATAAAAGGTATGGAGAGTCATTCTTAGAAGTCATTAGAGAATTTATACAAGCTAAACCAGAGTTGGAAAGAATAGAAAATCCTATTTATTTAGAGGGAACCTATGAAGAGACCTTTAACTTATATAAAGATGGACTATCTTTAGAAGAGATTGCAAAAGAGCGGGACTTAGCAGTAGGTACAATTATAGATCATTTATCAAAGCTAGTAGAGTCAGGAGTAGAGGTGGATATTAAGAGATTTGTATCTGTTAGTGAGTTAGAGGAGATAGAGGCGGCTATTGCCAAAGTAGGGCATCAACCTTTAAAGGGAATTAAAGAATTAGTTAGTAAAGAGATAGATTATAATAAGATAAGACTAGTAGTGGCTAGCTATAAAAAGGAGCTAATGATTGATTGAACAAGGACAAACTAATATGAATTTAAAGAAAGTAAGATCCAGCTATTTCAAATGAAATAGCTGGATCTTTTATTTTAACTGTTTAAAGTCTTTAATAATATCAGTTGATTTAGTCAGCTCACTTTAACAATTACCATTATTTAGGATCATATTTCTATTTAGTATAGAGTATATATATACTAATCAAATATGAAATATGGGTGATTGCTATGTTTCTTATAAAGGATAGGATTGTCCTAAGTATGTCGATGATTAGATTTATTTCAGGGATGATTGAGTTTACAGCAGCCTTATTGATGTTTAAGTTCAATTCCCGAGAGACTGCTTTTCAAATTAACTCTTTTTTGGCACTGGTAGGTCCGACGGTAATGATTTTAGTCACTAGTTTAGGGCTAATAGGGTTGGCAGGTAAATTTTCTTTATTACAGATGGGAGTTATTATTGTAGGAGTTACATTAATATTTATAGGTATGAAATTATAAATATTATAGCTTAGTATAGTTAAAGAATTAATTAATAAAATAATCTGTAAAGGTGTGATATTATGGGTAGAATTTTTAGTAATGGGTGGAATCTAGATATAGAGTTTCCCTTAGTTGGAAGGGAGGGGAAACCAAGAAGAAATGGCTTGACCATGGTCTTAGATAAGGGATTAGGACTATATGAGACCGAGGATTTATTAGAGGTTGCTTCAGAGTATATAGATTTTTTGAAATTGAGTTTCGGTACTTCAGCATTATATCCTAAGGATTTATTAAAGAAAAAGATAGAATTAGTTAAAGGTTATGGAGTTGAGATATATCCTGGGGGTACTTTCTTAGAAGTAGCAATTGTTCAAAATAAGTGGGAAGAGTACTTATATAAGGCTAAAGAATTAGGTTTTAATGCTATTGAGGTATCTGATGGAACTATTGATTTGACTGCTAATTTAAGGAGTACCATTATTAAAAAAGCTAGAGAACTTGAATTTAAAGTCTTTGCTGAGATTGGTAAGAAGGATAAGGATGAAGAGTTTAGGGTCACTCAGATGATTAAGCAACTAAAGAGGGATATAGCTGATGGTGCTGATAAGGTAATTGTTGAGGCTAGAGAATCTGGTAAGGGAGTATCGATCTATAATGAGAATGGAGAGGCTGATGAGTTAAAATTACAGAAGTTATTGGTAGATGCGCCCCACCCTACTGATATTATTTGGGAAGCACCTTTAAAGAAGCAACAAGTATATTTTATTAATAGCTTAGGGAATAATGTTAATTTAGGAAATATTGATGTCCGTGATATTCTAGCTTTAGAGTCTCTGCGTACGGGTTTACGAGGAGATACCTTTAAGAAGACTTTAAATTTAGAAAGCTCTAGTGAAACTGTTATAGAGATTGATGTTTGAGAGATAACTTTACTAGATTAAACTCTTATGATAGTATAAAAGTTGGTATAATAGTTAGAAAAAGCGATGCTTTTAGGAATCTGGAATCAGTTATAAGCACTGGTTCCAGATTCCTGATTCCCGACACGAAAGTGTCACAATATACCCATGAAACTATAATATATTCAAGGAGTAATTTAGTCTAACATGTTCTAATATAGAATAAACTGGAGGGTTAGTTGATGAAAATAGATGTGATATTCTCTGCAGATAGAATTGAAGAAGATAATGTAAGGGGTAAAACAGCAGTGGTTATTGATACTTTACGGGCAACTAGTACTATTGTAAGTTCTTTAGCCAATGGAGCTAAAGAGGTTATCCCAGTAGTTAGTATTGAAGAAGCTAAGAGCTTAAAAAGAAGCCAAGGAGAAGAATCTTTAGTTGCTGGTGAACGGGGAGGGGTTAAGATTGAAGAGTTTGATCTGGGTAACTCTCCAAGGGATTATAGGCAAGATGTTGTAGATGCTAAGACTATTATTTTAACCACTACTAATGGGACTAAATGTTTTATTAGGTTAAAGAGTGCTAAAGAGGTACTAGTTCTTTCTTTACTAAATTTAGAAGCTATTAATAATTATCTTCAGGATAAAGAGAAAGTTGTCTTCTGTTGTGCAGGAACCCATGGAGAGTTTGCGTTAGATGATTTTGTTACTGCTGGTGCTAGCATAGCTAAGCTTATTGCTAGTAAAGATGTTAAATTAAGTGATCGAGCTTTAGTAGCTTACCAGATATATTTACAGAATAAAGATAATATCTTGGCTATAATTAAAGGATCTAAGAGTGGACAGAATCTAGTTTCCTTGGGTAAAGAGAAGGATATTGATTATATAGTAGCGGGTCAAAAGTTTGGTGTGGTACCTAGCTATCGGGAAGGGAAGATAAAAATTTAATAGATTAATAAAAAGATGGCTTAAGCCATCTTTTTACAATTTATAATATAGGTATGTGAATTCAAAATAAAACTTAATGAGTATATTGGGACACTTTTAAAATTAGCGTGAGTGGGTGTGTGAGTGTGAGTAAACCCTAATAAAAAGAAGTTTTACACACTCACACTCATAGCTCACACTCGACACAAAGTGTCGCATTATCCTTCTATAGTGTCCTGGTTAAATTTTATTCTAGATTTACGAACCTATATTATACTTTTACTTGGACTTAAATTTAAACTCTTTTTCTTTTAATTGAAAATTATATAAGCTCTGATGCTATTCTATTTCTTCTTTAAGCTACATAAAATTTTATTAAGTATGGGTTTAGGGGAGTTGATTAGGTGAATATAAGTTATATCTTTCTTTTAATAATTTTTAGTATAGGTCTATTATCAAAATCAGATTTATTGGTATTAGCTAGTATAATATTATTTATTTTAAAGCTGATTAGAGGGAATAATCTTTTATTGATTTTAGATAATTTGGGGATAAAGATAGGTCTATTATTCTTATTATTATCAGTAATGGTTCCTTTAGTTGATGGTAGTATATCATTATTGGAGATAATCAAGAGTTATAAATCTGTTGTAGCAATCTTTGCTTTAATTAGTGGTTTATTAGCTACTAAAGTCGTTGGTATGGGTATTGTACTATTAGAGCGTCAACCTGAATTGATAGTAGGAATGCTGTTAGGGTCTATAATTGGGATAATCTTTTTTGATGGTGTTCCAACAGGACCTTTATTAGCAGCAGGTTTAACTGCTATCTTTTATCAGTTATATACTATGCTGATTAATTAGAAGAAGGGGGAAGGTTAAATGGGTTGGATATTCATTATATTATTGATTATTTTTTTGTGGCTATTAAAGAATCATCCTACTAGATCAAATTTTAAAATTTTTGATAACTATAGTTATTATATAAGTAAGTATTTAGATGTAAATAAGAAGAATGATAAGGATAAAGGCCATGATAATTAATTATTATCTTGGCCTTTTGCTAATAAGATCTCTTCTTTCAGGAAGATATAAGTTAAGATTGATACTGCTAAGGCAATTGCTGAAGCTGTTAGAAACATTACGGTTTTACTGATTTCATAGAGTAGACTAAATACTGGTGGGCCAGCAGCTACCCCTAAAAAACGGACACTACCATAAATAGAGGTAATTCCTCCTCTTTGTCCACTACCAGCGGCACTGGTAACTAGGGTATTTAAAGCAGGTAAGACTATCCCATTTCCTACTCCTAATAGAGCAAGTAATACTAGATAAAGAGTTAAACCATCTAAAAAAGGTAAGATAGCTAATGAGATACAGTCTATTAAAAGTCCTAAGGACATTACCTTTTTAAATCCTTTGCCTCTTTTTTTAAGATAAGCTCCTGAGAGATAAGAGCTAGTAGACATTAGAAGGATAGGAAGGGAGATTAATAGCCCTTTTTTTAAGCCTCGAATATGATATTTTGTTTCAAGTACATCAGAAATATGTGATAATACTCCAAATAGTAGAAAGAGTACTGTTACTCCAGCCAATAAGCTAAAAAATAAAGAAGCTCCTTTTTCACTAAAAATTTTTTTAATGTCATTGATATAATCCTTCAATTTCTGTTCTTTAGTATTATTTTCTGGCTCTTTAATGATAAGAAAGAAGGCGATAGTAATAGGTACAGCTAATATAGCATAAGAGAAGAAGATAGCATACCAAGAGATTAAGGCTACTGCTGCTCCAAGTAAAGGACTCATAACCTTGCCTAGGCCATTTGCTGCCTCAACAGTTCCTAGAGCAGAGCTACGCTCATTTGATTGGAATATATCACCGACCAATGCTATGACGATAGGATAAGTTCCAGCTGCTCCTATTCCTTGTATAATCCTACCTGCTAGAACTAAATGATACCCCTTCTCTTTTAACATGATAGCAGCTATTCCTGAAACAACACCTCCAATCCCATAAGTAATTAAAGAAGGGATAATAATTTTTTTACGCCCATATCTATCTGAGAGATACCCTAATAAGGGGATAGCTAGGCCAGCTGAAGCCGAAAATAGGGTAATCATTAGTCCAACTTGAAATTGATTGATATTTAAAGCTGACTTTATTTTAGGGAATTCTGGGATAAGCATAGAATTTCCTAATACCATTAAGAAGGGTACTGTAGCAAAGACGGCAATCATTATTTTAGAATTTTTTTTCATTAAAATTAATTCCCCCCAATCATTATTTTGAATTTTATGAGAAGATGATTTACTGATACTCTTATTAGTTTGAGCAGTTAGACAAATTTTTATGTTAAGATAAAGTAGATAAAATAATTGGAAATATATTTAGAGCAATTAAGATGATCTCAGTAGAGTATCCTTTAGGGCAAAGTAGATTCTGCTCTTTTAGTAGAAGTGATATAATAGAGATATAGTGCGACACTTTTTATAATGATAAATTTACTAGCCACAGGTTTCAACCTGTGGTGATGGTGATATGTTACACTACGGGTTAAAACCCGTAGCTAAA
>NZ_JBSQYM010000051.1:0-22246 GCF_055140805.1 Orenia sp. | reverse complement strand
AGATGTGTATAAGAGACAGCTTTATAATTACTGATACTACCCTAATAAAATCCTACTTTTCTTTATATATTATTTATTGATATAATAATTTTTTTAGGTTCAACAACGAACTTGGTGATTAACACTAGTTATAGCTAAAGGTATAATTTTAAAAATCAGGAATCAGGAGTCGGAAACCTGTAAATTATACTGATTCCAGATTTCTGATAACCGATTTTTTGTACTTCATTATCTGTTATTAATCTAATTTTTACAAAAGTTGTGGAAGAGCCTTTTTTAATAATAATCATACCTTATATTACTGCATATTTCTTTAGAATTCTCCACAATAACCAATAATTCCTCTATTGAAATCTAAAAAAATCATCAAATCGAGCTACTAATTACTTCAAATATAGTAATCAATCAATTAATTAGATAGCTATTATTATCCAGTGATATATCTTATAGGTAGATTTAACTGATTAAATAATTCTACGAAAAAGTTAACTCGAATTAATTATATATTTTTAAGAGATAATAGTAGTACAAAGTAAATAAGGAGGTGAAGATAATGTCAATCAGAACTAACAGTAATCGTTTGCTTAACCCTGTTGCTAAACAGGCTATGGATAAGTTTAAGTTAGAAGTGGCTGAAAGTCTTAATATCTCTAATGATTATCAATCTGGCTATTGGGGTAATCTAACCTCTCGTGAATGTGGCTCTGTTGGTGGTGAAATGGTTAAAAGGATGATCCAAGATTATGAGAATAAAATAGCTAATCAACAATAATAAACTCCCCATCTGTTATAACTGTACCTTTCAATGATTATCTGCTAATAAAAAGTTATTCTTCTCTCTCCCAAAAATAATAATTAAGGAGGTAACAAGACAATGTCCGTTAGAAATAACAGTAACCGTTTACTAAATCCTGTTGCTAAAGAGGCTATGGATAAATTCAAGTTAGAAGTGGCTGAAGGTCTTAATATCTCCAATGATTATAAATCTGGTTATTGGGGTAATCTAACCTCTCGTGAATGTGGCTCTGTTGGTGGTGAAATGGTTAAAAGGATGATCCAAGATTATGAGAATAAGATAGCTAATCAACAATAAAATAATAAAAAGCCCTAGATAAATTCTAGGGCTTTTTAAGAGTTATAGTTAACTTTGTGGCTCTTTCTCTAAAAACTGAGCAATAAATCTAATTACTGGAAAACTCTTTAATTTACTATCAGATGATACCTTTTCATCACTCTCATCTATAATATCAGCAATCTTATACTCAACAACAGAAATATTTCTTAATGATTCTAAATAGGGTGACTTCATCTCTATTTTATCTTCAGGATTCTCTTTAATACTTACTGTAGTGTGTAATTTCTCTAAATTAGAAATAATATTACGTTTATTTATCATTAACTATTGCCCCCTTCCTGTAATAGATAGATAGGGTATCTGTCTATTCTAAAATCAGTTCATCTTTAATATATCATTAAATTTTAACGATATTGTTACGAACTATAGATATTCTATCAAAATTATATTATTACAAGCAAAAGCAATTAATGGTATGTTTTCAATCATTAAATAGAACCATTCATTTTATTAGATTGACTGACATCATTTAGCTTTATCTTAATTAAATTTTTTAAAAGGTTAACTTCACCTGCTAAATGGCTAATTGTTTTAAAAGTAATTTTGGGATATTTATTTCTCACCTCTGCCAATAAGCTAGGTAAATCGGCTTTTACATGCTTGCCTGCAAATACAAATAAGGGAACAACTGTTATTCTTTGAATATTCTGATCAACTAGCTCTTCTACAGCCTGCCAGAAATCAGGCTTTGAAAATTGTAGGTTTGCTTCCTTGACTCTAACCTTTAAGTCCTCTTCTAAAGCCTTTCTTAAAGCAAGCAATTCTTGATTGGCTAAAGCTGATTTACTCCCATGGCTTAATAGTATGATTCCTTCCTTCATAATGTCCCACCTCTATTCTAAAGTTTAACCTTCTCTTTTACTTCTAATAATGCTCTATAATTTGCTGATATAGTAGCTTCTATATCACCTTTTGAATGGGCTAAAGAGATAAAATTAGCTTCAAATTGAGAAGGTGGTAAATAGATTCCTTCTTCTAACATCTTATTAAAATAGATCGAAAAAGCTTTAGTATTAGAGCTTTTAGCACTCTGATAATCTATGACCTCTCTGTCTGTAAAGAATAATGTAAACATAGAACCCACTCTAGAGAAGATGGCAAGAATATTTAACTTGTTAATATTCTCCAAAATACCTTCTTCTAAAAGCTTACCCTTCTCTTCTAAGTTACTATAAATAGTCTTCTCTTTTAATAACTCTAAAGTACTGATTCCAGCAGCCATAGCCAAGGGATTACCTGATAAAGTTCCTGCTTGATAAACAGGTCCTTCTGGTGCAATATAGTCCATAATCCCTTCTTTACCACCATAGGCACCTACAGGTAATCCTCCACCAATAATCTTAGCAAAGGTAGTCAAATCAGGCTCAATATTATACAACTCTTGTGCTCCACCATAGGCCAACCTAAATCCTGTCATTACCTCATCAAAGATCAATAAAGCTCCATACTTTTTAGTAAGATTTCTTAAAGACTCTAAGTATCCAGCCTTTGGAGTAACAACTCCCATATTCCCTGTAACTGGCTCTAAAATAACTGCTGCAATCTCTTGACTATACTCTTTAAATATCTCTTTAAGTGCTGAGATATCATTATAAGGAACTACTATCGTCTCTTCGGCAATTTTGGCTGGTACTCCAGCACTACCTGCAATACCTAAAGTAGTTATTCCAGAACCTGCCTCTACCAATAAGCTATCACCATGACCATGATAGCAACCTTCCATCTTAACAATCTTACTTCTTCCTGTATAACCACGAGCTAAGCGTAAAGCACTCATCGTCGCTTCTGTTCCTGAATTAACCATTCTTACCTTATCGACAGAAGAGACCCCTTCTACAACCATCTCTGCTAAAGTAGTCTCCAACTTCGTTGGTGCTCCAAAACTGCTTCCTTTAAGTAATTGCTGCTGTAATCCTTCAACTACTGCTGGATGATTATGTCCTAGAACCATTGGTCCCCATGACCCTACATAATCTATATACTCTTTGCCATCAGCATCATAAATAAAAGCTCCCTTAGCCCGCTCAATAAAGAGCGGATCATTATCAACAGCTTTAAATGCTCTAGCTGGACTATTGACCCCACCGGGAATATACTTTTTTGCTTCTGAGAATAATTCTTTAGACTTTGACATAGTTACACCTCCGACTTACTTATAAATAAATTATATATATCTTAATTAATATTAATTCAGATAGTGAGTGATTCTGAGGATATTGCGACACTTTTTTGAGTTGATAGTTGATAGTTGATAGTGGATAGTTAAAAGATTAAAATCCTTATATTTTAAGTTTTTGAACTTAACTATCAACTTTACACTTTACACTATACACTATACACTAAAGTGAAAAGTCTCGCATTATCTCTCTATTATAACACCCATCACTTGTTACTGTTCTAAAAATATTTCATACTGGTCTTCTTCAGCTCCTCAGTACTATATAAGATTTGATAATCATCAATTCCAGTTAGCTCTGATAACTCCTGAACAATTGCTTCCACCTCAGCTTGGCTCTGCCCATGAACCATACTGAATAGACTATAGGGCCAATCAGGGTAAGTAGGTCGCTGATAAACATGGGTAGTAGCTGAATGTTTAGCCAAAATCTTGGCGACCTCTTCTCTCTTGTCTTTTGAAACCAACCAAGCTACCATTCCATTAGCCTTAAAGCCTGCTTCCCGATGCTTTAATATAACAGCAACTCTCCTTAAGATCCCCTCTTCTTTATATCTATTTAATCTTTTTAGCAACTCTTCTTCTGTAATTTTCAACTGATTTGCAAGAATCATATAAGGCTGCTCTGCTAAAGGAATATTCTCTTGAAGTAACTTGATTAGCTCTTGGTCTAACTTATCTAACATTTAATCACCTCTATTATCTAACTCCAACTTAACAGCTAATTTAAAGAACCTCTCAGCAGGCAATTCTATCATTCTTGTAATTCCAGTCTTATCTTTAATCTCCTTTAATATAGACTCTAAACTCTGCTCTGAGGAAGCAATTAGAGTAAACCAGAGATTATAGCTATGATTTCTACGATAATTATGGGTAACACCTACATAACTATTGATAATCTTAGCTACCTGATAGAATCTATCTTCAGAGACCTCCATAGCTACTAGAGTACTTATATAACCTAATCTTTTAGAACTGAAAATACCACCTATCCTCCTGATATAACCATCATTCTTTAATTTTTTCAACCTTTCGATTATCTCTTCACCATTGATTCCAAGCCGCTGACCTAGATCATGATAAGGAGTAGAAGTTAAAGGAATTCCCTGTTGAGTAATCGTTAATAATTGCTGATCAACTTCATCCATAATTAGTCCTCCAAATTAATAGTAACTAGGAACAAGTTTAAAAATAATTCAAAACAATTTTTAGCAACGAATCTCACTAATTTACGCGAATTTAATTCAAAACATTTTTAAGACCTAATTTAGTTTTTAAATTTTATTTCGTGCTATTCGCGTTAATTCATTGCTACTTTTTTTAAACCCTTTAAACAAGTTATCCACAACCTCTAAAAAAACATAATTTCCTTAATAATAAAAAAATATTTAATATTTTAACTATACATTGTAAACTATCAACTATCAACTATCAACTGTTCTATAACACCATGGCTCTTCTGCCAAATAATCTCCTTTGGAATAGTAATAAGCTCTAGCTCGACACCCTCCACATATCTCTAAATCTTCACATTTACCACAATTTCCTTTATAATTCATACTTCTTAACTCTTTAAATATTCGGTTATCTTCCCAAATATCAGTAAAGGGCTTCTCTAACACATTATCCACTTTGACTGGTAGATAAGGACAGATATGTACATCACCATCAGGTAGAATACAGCAATATCCCACTCCTGCAATACATCCTCGCGAAAATCTCATTTTAAGACCTCGCTTTTTAGCTATGGGAACAAATTGTGGAGCACAGGTTGGTTTAAGTTCAATTTCAACTTCTTGTGATTTATCTAAAATACGGTGAATCATCTCTTCATAATACTTGGCTCTTAGAGACTCCTTCTCTATATCCTTACCTCTACCTGTTGGGACCAAGAAGAAGGGGTGATGTGCTTTAGCACCTAATTTAACTGCTAAATCGGTTATCTCTTCTAATTCATTATAATTTCTCTTAGTAATAGTGGTATTGATCTGTGTCTCTAGCCCAACTGCTTGACAGTTTTTAATCCCCTCTATTGACTTTAACCAATTTCCTTCTCCTCCACGGAATCTATCATGAATCTCCGCTTGAGTACTATCTAAGCTGATACCTGCCCTTGCTAAGCCAGAACTCTTTAACTTTTTAGCCACTTCTAAAGTAATTAAGGTTCCATTAGTACCTAATACCGGTCTCATCTTTAAACTCTTTGCATAAGCAATCAACTCATAGATATCATCTCTAAGCAGAGGTTCTCCTCCACTAAAGATCATAATCTTAAAACCTGCTTGAGCAATTTCTGCTAGTAAACTTTTTGCTTCTTTAGTAGTCAATTCATTACTTTGAACCTCAGGTCCTGAATCACGATAACAGTGTTTGCAGTATAAATTGCACCTCTTAGTAACATTCCAAGAGATAATCAAAGTTATAACCCCCTTACCTTCAGTTTACAGTTACCAATTTACAGTTAAAACCATTAGCTAGACTATAAACCGTCCCTTCGGGTTCCAACGAACCACTACGTACCAAGTTCAACCACTGTTAACTAATCCACCTTGCTACATCCTTTGCACAATATGTAATAATAATCTCTGCTCCTGCCCGCTTAATACTAGTTAGCATCTCCAAGACCGCTATTTTTTCATCAAGCCATCCCTTTTGAGCTGCCGCTTTAATCATAGCATACTCGCCACTGACATTATAAGCTGCAATCGGCAGTGTAAAGTTATCCTTAGCCCTGCGGATAATATCAAGATAGGATAAAGCTGGCTTGACCATGATGATATCAGCCCCCTCTTCCACATCCAGTTGAATCTCTCTTAAGGCCTCCTCACTGTTGGCAGGATCCATCTGATAGGACTTACGATCTCCCTCTTGTGGTGCAGAATGAGCAGCATCACGGAAAGGTCCATAAAAGGCTGAGGCATACTTTGCTGAATAAGAGATAATGGCTATATCCTCATAACCATGCTGATCTAATCCTTCCCGAATTGCTCCAACCCGTCCATCCATCATGTCAGAAGGGGCTACCATATCTGCTCCTGCCTGAGCATGGGAGATAGCAACCTTTGCTAAATTCTCTATAGTAGGATCATTTAACAAGCACCCTTCCTCAAGGGTTCCACAATGTCCATGGCTAGTATATTGGCATAAACAGACATCGGTAATAATCAATAACTCTGGATAAGCCTCTTTAATCTTACGACAAGCTCTCTGGATAATCCCATCCTCCTCCCAAGCTGTAGAACCAATCTCATCCTTCTGATCAGGTATCCCAAATAAAATTATACCCAATATTCCTAAATCTACTACCTCCTTCACCTCTGCTAAGAGCTTATCTATAGAGAGATGGAAGTTACCAGGCATTGAAGGAATCTCCTCTTTTATTTTTTCTCCCTCTACTACAAAAATAGGATAAATCAAATCCTCTCGACTCAATTTAGTTTCTCTAACCAAATTCCTAATAGCTTTAGTCTTTCTCAATCGTCTCGGTCTATGTATTAAATTCATATGCGGTCCTCCTTCTTAAGTTAAAATAATAAATTATGCTAGTAAACCTCAATATAAATAGTATCTTTTTATGGTTATATTATATCAATCCTTAAAGGAAAGCATTAACTCTTAGTTGCTAATACCTATCTCATTATCAGTTAAATAGCAGGCTGGATCTTCCGCCCAAAAATTACTATACACTGCTTCAGCTCGTGGTCTAAAGTTACCATTACATAAATCCAACCATTTACAGCTCTGACAGCGTCCTGTCAAGTAAACCTTTCGATCTCTCATTTGGTGTAGCATGTCTATTGAATTATCACACCAAATCTGACTAAAGGGTCTTTTTTTGACATTACCTAGGGTATAATTTTGAGTAAATTGGTCAGGGTGTACCCTGCCTAGCCAATCAACATTAGCAATCGCTATTCCAGAACGATTTCCCCCATTAATAGCTAATAACTTTCTAACCTGCTCTGCTCTAAGATCGTCTTTATCCTTTAACTTTAAATAGAGATAAATCCCATCACAGTGATTATCGACAGTTAAAATCTCCTTATCTAAACCTCTAGCTTGCCAATCCAAAGTCTTAGTTATTAACAAATCTAAGGCTTTTCTGGTCTCAGTAGCAGAGATATCTTGATTGACCAGCTCACTTGCTCGTCCTGAATAGACCAGATGATAAAAACAAGCTCTGGAAATGTTCTCTGCTTCAATCAACTCCAATATTTCTTCTAAATTAGAGTAATTATATTGATTGATAGTAAAACGCAGTCCAACCTTCTGACCAACCTCTAAGCAATTTCTTATCCCTTGCAGTGCTTGCTGATAGGCTCCAGCCTTGCCTCTAAAGCTGTCATTCTCCTGACCTATCCCATCTAAGCTAATACCTACATAGCTCACTCCTAAATCTTTTAATCTTCTAGCTACTTTAGAATTAATCAGAGTACCATTGGTAGATAAGGTAACTCTTAATCCTTGTTTTCTAGCATATTCAATCAATTCATAAATATCAGAACGCATCAAAGGCTCTCCGCCAGATAAGAGCAGTACTGGTATCTTAAAATTTGCTAAATCATCAATAAACTCTTTAGCCTCCACTGTACTTAGCTCCCCTTGATAGCTTTTAGTTTCAGAGTTAGAATAACAATGGACACAACTTAAATTACAGCTACGAGTCACATTCCAGACCACCACAGGACCATAACCTTCTTTAACCCCATACTTATAATTTTTAGCACCCTGATCATATCTAAGACTATCGCCATATTTATCTGGAGAACCTAGTAGCTTTGAAATTCCTATCATAATAATTACTCCCTTTTAATCAGTAATGAGTAACAAATGACCTATGTTTACAATTTATTATAATAATCCTTAATTGCCGCTAATAATCCCTCAATAGTATACTCTTGAGCGATAATAGTCACTTGCAAACCATAACCTTCAGCAGTTTTAGCTGTAATTGGACCAATACAAGCTATTTCAATATCTTTTAATAGCTCTTGATAATTATCTCCTAAGCCTTTTATCAGATTGTCCACCGTTGAAGAGCTAGTAAAGGTTATCAAATCTACATCACCTACTACTAATCTATCAGCTAACTCTTCATTACCTGCTCCTTGGATAGTCCGATAAGCTATTACATTATCCACTGTTGCACCTAACTCTGCTAAGCCTTCCTCTAATAAATCTCTAGCTAGATCAGCCCGTGGTAACAAGAATCTTTGATTCGATAGATCCTCTGTAGAAAAACCTTCTAAGATGGCTTCACTGACATAATCATCAGGAAGATAATCAACTATCAACCCATAGTCCTGCAACCTTCCTGCAGTTTTAGGTCCAATAGCACAGAGCTTAACTCCAGCTAAAGAACGAACATCCTTCGATAATTTAAATAACCTTTTCATAAAAGCTTCTACACCATTGATACTAGTAAAGATAATCCAGTCATAGTCACCGATTCTTCCTAAAGCATCATCTAATTTCTGATAACTTGCTGGAGGAGCTATCTCAATTGCTGGAGCCTCTATTACCTCTGCCCCCTCTTGAGCCAAAGCTTTACAGAGACCTTTAGCCTGCTTGGTTGGTCTAGTAACGACTATACTCTTAGCAAAAAGGCTCTTTCTTTCAAACCAATTCAACTCTTTACGTAATTTAACCACCTCACCAACAACTATAATTGCTGGTGCTTTAAAGTTAGCAGACCTGACCCTATCGACAATATTCTCTAAGGTACCAACTAAGGTCTCCTGCTCAGGTCTGGTTCCCCATCTGATCAATGCCACTGGAGTCTGAGGATCTCGGCCTCCTTCTAACAATTCAGGAACAATCTTTGGTAGATTGCCAACTCCCATTAAAATTACTATAGTTCCTACAGTTGTAGCTAGCTTCTGCCAATCTACATTGTTATTATCCTTTGTTGGATCTTCATGTCCAGTAACTAGTGCAATAGAAGAGTTGTAATCACGATGGGTTAAAGGAATTCCTGCATAGGCTGGCACTGAAATTGGAGAGGTAATCCCTGGTACAATCTCAAAATCTATCCCTGCCTGTAATAGTTCTTGGCCCTCTTCTCCCCCACGACCAAAGATGAAAGGATCTCCACCCTTTAAGCGGGTAACAACCTTCCCTGCTTGAGCCTGCTCTATCAATAACTGATTGATCTCATCTTGGGTTCGATAATGATACTTAGCACTCTTTCCTACATAGAATAACTCAACAGAGTCTTTACTATACTCCAATAATTTAGGGTTTGCCAAACGGTCATATAATATTACATCAGCCTCTTTGATTGCATTTAATCCTTTAAGAGTAATTAACCCTTCATCACCTGGTCCTGCTCCAACTAAAAATACTTTACCTGCCATTATTATCACTCCTTAATCTCTGCTAAAATCTCTGCTGCCCCCTGCTCAACAAGCCTTTCTGCTAAGATAATCCCTAATTCTTTAGCCTCTGATTTATTTCCTCTTACTTTATCTCTAATTAACCTTCTACCATCTAAACTGGCTACCATTCCCTCTACAACGATTTCATTATCTTCAACCTCTGCATAAGCAGCTATCGGTATCTTACAGCTACCTTCTAAATATGCTAAAAAGCTCCGTTCAGCTGCTACCCTTAAATATGTATCATGATGATTTATTCCTTTAATTAACCTCTTAATACTATCAGCGTTACTTCTGACTTCTAAAGCCAGGGCACCTTGTCCAACAGCAGGTAGAGAAATAGCTGGTTCTAAATATTGACTTATCTTATTACTCCAACCCATCCGCTCCAAGCCTGCTGCTGCCAACACAATAGCGTCAAGGTCTTGGCTATACAATTTCTTAATTCTAGTATCAATATTCCCTCTAATTGGCACAATCTCCAAATCAGGACGATAATTTAACAGTTGCGCCTTCCTCCTTAAACTACCTGTACCGATTTTAGCCCCTTGAGGTAATTCTTCTAAAATTTTATCATCTTTTGAAATCAGTACATCTAAAGGATTAGCTCTTTGAGGTGTAGCAATTAACTCAAACTCATTGGCTATCTCTCCTGGCATATCTTTTAAGCTATGTACAGCTAGATCTATTTCTTGATTTAAAAGAGCTATCTCTATTTCTTTAATAAATAAGCCCTTCCCCCCAATTTCGATCAAAGACCTATCGGTAATCCTATCTCCCTTAGTACTCATCTTCTTTAGAGAAAATTTATAATTAGGAAATTTCTCAGCTAACTCTTCTGCTACCAAGTTACTTTGTGCTACAGCTAATTGACTCTTACGTGTTCCAATGATTATTTCTGACATATCTTACCTCCTAAATACAGTGATGAGTAACAAGTAAGCAGCGATAATAAAAACCTTACTACCCTTGAATAAAATTTAAATATAGCGTTATATAGAGATAGACACTTTCGTGTCAGGAATCAAGAATTTGGAATCAGTCTGTTTTACTGATAACTGGTTCCTGACTCCTGATTCCTAAAATCTCCATAATATCCTCATAAAATTTCAATTTAAATATATATAAATATCTAACTTAATTCGCATTTCATGATGTTACTACTACTCTATTATACTCCCAGCCCATCTTCAACTATATAAGCCAGGTCACAGACTCCTCTCACCTTAGCAGGCAAGATTTTGTTTAATTTCTCTAAAAATTCATCTTTGTCCTCAGCTAATACTCTAATCAACTCTAAATCAGCTAACTCTCTAAATATCTTTCTCCTTTGCTTCTCATCATCGATAGTATCTATAATTATCGTTCTTAATATTTTCATCAACTCTAAAAACACTTTAAATTCTTCTCCAAAAGAGTTCTCTAACTCTTCTCTAATTCTTTTAGAGAGAGCAGGCAAATTCCCACCTGTAGCAACTGTCAATAATAAATCACCCTGCTTAATAAGTGCTGGCAAAATAAAGGTCGACTCCTCTAAACTATCTGCCACATTGACAAGAAGATTATTCTTGTCAGCTAAATTGGCAATCAAAGAGTTGACTCTCCTATTATCAGTTGCAGCAAAAATTAAGCAAGTATCTAAAATATCTTCCTCTTTAAATTCCCGTTGATAATATTTTATATTATTAGCTAAGATTAAGTCCTTTAAATTATCAATGACCGTTGGACTAACTAAAGTTATTTCAGCTTTAGCCTCTAGCAACCTTTTAGCCTTACGATAAGCTACCTTTCCTCCACCAACTATTAAGACCTTCTTTCCACTTAACTTAAGATTAATTGGATAGCTATTCATTAAATATCACTCCATAATTTGTTAACTTACATTTTTTCTAATTATAGTTATATGAGCACAGAATGTAAATCTAAATCTGATGTTATATAGAGATAGTGGGACACTTTCGTGTCGGTGTGAGTGAGTAGTTTGAGTGTGTGTGAAGTGCCTTTTTATTGAATTTCACTCACACTCCCACACCAACTTACACTTATAAAAAGTGTCGCAATATACCAATTAAGTTTCTGCTTTATTCATATATCTATAATTTTTGCTTCTCACTCTCCCATAAATATCTCCTTGATTAAACTCAGTTGCTCTTTACTGATATCATCACTAGCTAACTTCTTGATCTTAACTGTAGGCTGATGGAGTAATTTATTGGTCAAGCGGTGAGCCAAATCCTTAAGCACAGCTTCATTATTCTCTTTAGATAATTTCTTTACAGCTCTTGCTAGCTCTCTTTGCTTAATAGCATTAGCCTCAGCCCTAATAGTCTTAATTAAGGGTATAATTTCCTGTTGCTTTAACCACTCTCTTATATTGACCTTCTCTTCTGTAATTATACTCTCTACCTTAGCTAATTCTGCTTTTCTTTTACCCAAGCTATACTCGATAACACCTTCCAAATCATCTATATCATAGAGGTGAACCCCTGGAATATCAACTACTTTGGGGTCTATATCACGAGGTAAAGCGATATCAATTAAAAATAATGGCCCTCTTCTTTCTGCCATCGCCTTCTTTAAAAGATCATAATGCAAGACATAATGAGGAGCGGCGGTAGAACCGATAATAATATCCACCTTATTAATCCAATCTGCTAGCTGTTTCCACCTGATAACCTCGCCTGCAAACTTCTGAGCCAACTTTTGAGCACGACTATAGGTTCTATTAGCAACCATTACCCCTTTAACTCCATTGTCAACTAAAGACTTTAAAGCAAGCTCACTCATCTTGCCAGCCCCTAAAATCAGTACCGTCTCCCCTTCTAATGAACCAAATATCTTCTTAGCTAGCTTTACGGCAGCATAACTGACTGATGTTGCTCCTCTTCCTATCCCAGTCTCTGTTCTTGCCCGTTTAGCTACCCTGAAGGACTCAGTAAAAGTATAGTATAAATACTTATCTACCAAGCCCAACTCTTGAGAAAGTTCAAAAGAGTTCTTAACCTGCCCTAAAATCTGAGCTTCTCCAATTACTAAAGAATCTATTCCACTGACCACCTGATAAAGATGTTCTATCATCTCCATTCCTTGATAACTATAAAGGTATCTATCCAAACTAATCGAGTCAAAATCTGAGATTAAATTAAATAAGTAATTAGCTAACTCATCTACCTCTATATCAAAGTTCTCAACTGCTATGTAAAATTCTGTTCGATTACAGGTAGCCAGAATAACCACTCCTGCCACAGCTGATTTTGAGCCCACCTCCATTAAAATCTCTCTATGCCTTTTACGAGTCAAAGAGAACTTCTCTCTTAATTCTAAAGGAGTGGTCTTATAATTTAATCCTATTACTACTAAGTCCACAACAACCATTCCTCCCACCGTACTTATAATGTACAATTAACCTCATTTATAATTCAAACCTAATTGTTAATTGTAAATTAGCTAATTCTAAGACCACTAATCCTCTAAATGCTTAGTACAGTTAAATAGCTCTAAAGCAACTTTATTCTCTTCATAATAATTAATAATATTGACAGATGTATTTGACTGCATCAATTGCCAAGCCTTAGCCAAAGGTATTCCAAATAAAGTACTAATTAGTACCTTAATTACGCCCCCATGGCTGACTATCAATATAGTATTACCAAGATGACGACTTATAATCTCCTCCAATTTCTTTATTGACCTCTCTTGTACATCTGTAAGACTCTCACCTTTTGGTGCTCCATTAAGGGCTGGATTCTCCTCCCACATTGCCCATTCTGCTTGATATTCCTCTTGGATTTGATTATAAGTTAGACCTTCCCACTGACCAAAGCTAATTTCCTGCAACTCCTTAAACTTATCTACCTTTAAATCATGCTCTTTAGCCACTGTTTTGGCAGTCTGATAAGCTCGTCCTAAATCACTTGCATAGATCACATCTATCTCTTCTGCTGCTAGTCTTTGAGCCAACTTCTCAGCCTGCTCTATTCCATTCTCATTAAGTTGAATATCTTTACTCCCTTGAAATCTTAATTCTCGATTCCAGTCAGTCTCTCCATGCCTTACTAGAATAATTTTAGTCTCCATAATTTATACCCCCTTAAAATATGTAGTTCGAACTATCTCCTATATCTGTAGCTTTATGGGTGTAATGCGACAATTTTTCTTTTTAAAAAGTAGACAAAATATTAGGTTCCGCCTAAGGGCGGGTTACGTTTTTCCTTGATGAAAAAGTAACCAAAAAATCAAGAAGAAAATTAAACTCACTACGCAATCAAAGTACTAATTATTATCATTAATTATATTCTTTATTTAAAATTTAATTAATCTCTAAATTCTAGTTCAATTTTTGCTTCGTTCAAACAAAAATTTTCTTCAGTTTTAAAGACCTTAACTGTAAACTGTTAACTGTACACTGTCAACTGAAGTAAAAGTGTCGTACTATCTCTAAATAGTATTATTTTACCCACACAGATAATTAGCCATTTCCTTAGTATCAAGATTTTAGTACAATTTTATCATAATATTCTCCTCTTAGCATCATAGTAAAAATTAATCCACTTACTTAAATAAGTAGCTAGATTATGATATAATTCTAATAACTCAATTAATTTCTACATAATTGGAGTGATATTAGCTATGGCAGAATTATCCCGTAATAAATTAAGATTAGAAGCTATCAGTAACTTTATTGCTAGCCTATCTGAAAGTGAACAGAATAAGTTACCTAAAAAGCTATCTGAATTAGCCGATAAAGAACATGCCCATAATTTTTTTAAAAAGATAAGTAAGAAAAAGCAAACAGAAGTCACAGAGATCTTAACAGGCAAAATGCTAGACCTATATAATAGATTTAAGAATAAAGAGGATTTGATGAATAAAAGCTATCATTGCTTATGCTGCTTTCTTAAAGAAGAGAGAGCTATCTATGAAACACAAGTAATAAGCAACACTCAACAAAAATCTTCAGCTACTTCCACAGAAGCAACTATAAACTCTAATAAAATAACTAATAATCTAATCTGGCAGGTTAAAGACCAGAATATCTCTTATGAATATATAGATTTAGTACCTAAAAAGTTCTGTATCAAGGCCTTAAGAGCAAAAGGAATTAAGCTTGACCTTAGTTTAAAGGATAGAGACTATTTTAGATTATTAATGAAATTATCTAAAGTAGATCAAGAGATTCAAGACTTCAATCAGTGGAAGAATATTCTTTTAGGTTTTGACTATCAAAAATTCAAGGATAAATTAGAAGAGCATAAAAGGCAATTACAAGAATACCTTCAGAAAGCAGCTAATATTTTACAGAGAAATAAAAGTGAACTAAATAAAGCAAAATTTCAGAAACCTAAATATCAATATATGAAATTTAAGCTCCAATATAATATTAACCTCTTAAATGAATGGGTTGAATTAACTAAGTCACAGATTAAAGAAAATAATTTAAAGCCCTTCGTTATTAGACAACTTGTCTTTGGGGACAATTCCTTTGAAGTGATTAATAATAAGATTCTACCACCCTTAAATATTTTTGAAATAAATCACAGTACTACTCAATTTGAATGGATTGAATTTCTAGCAATTGACGATTATAATAAGATAATCGAAGCAGAAAATAAAAACATCTTGCCCAAATATATCAAAGCGTTAGAGACTAGGCTGACTAAGACCATAGATCAGGATTCATACCCTCTAGAAATTTCAAAGCATTTCCGCTATATTAAAGAAGCGATAGCTACCTATAATAATAGTCATATCGCTGCTGCTATCACCCTTCTATTACGAGAGAATGAAGGATTGGTCTGGGAGATAGCCCAATATATAGTTATAAAATATAATTTAAAGAACATCGACCTTCAAAATGGTCTCTACTATGATAATTCTAATAATATTACAAAAATTTACTCCCTCTATGGCTTGATCATCTTTATAGAATGGCCTAAAGTCTTTAAAAGAAATAATACTCAGGTCAATTTTGCTCAACGCTTGGGATATCTAACTATAGATTATAGACAAGAAAGAAATTCAATCTTACATGGGAGTAAAACCGATTTCGATACCTCGGAAAAATATGCTGAGTTATTATTTACCTGTTTTGATATTCTAAAGAGCTTTCATGAAGCAAAATAATTATAGCTTCTCTCTTAGCTGCTCTAATAATTTTAGATTATCAGCTCTATCTTTGACTGCTACCCTGATAAAGTCTTCCTCTAAACCTGAGTAAGAGTTGCAGTTACGAATTAAAATTCCCTCTTTTGCTACAAGTCCTTCTAAGCAACTAGCAGTTAGCCCAGTCGCTGAAATATCAATGAAGATATAATTGGCATTGGGATAGTAGACCTTTAAGTTATCAATTTCCTTTAATTGCTTATATAAAAACTCCTTCTCCTCTTTAATTCTTATTTTAGTTCTTGTGATGTACTCTTTTTGCTCTAGGGCTACCTTACTAGCTATTTGGGCAAAATAATTAAGGTTCCAAGGGTCTTTACTAGCAATTAAGCTTTGAATTAGCTCTTGGTTAGCTACTCCATAACCTACTCTTAAACCTGGAATTGCAAAGAATTTTGTTAAAGAACGTAAAACAAATAGGTTATTATAATCATCAATCAAATCTATAATAGTTACTTCTTCTTCGACAAAGTCAACAAAGGCTTCATCAACTACTAAGAAGATCCCCTGCTTATTTGTATACTCTAAAATTTCAATTAACTCAGCCCTTGAGAGCAAGGTCCCAGTAGGATTGTTAGGATTACATAAGAATAACAAATCTATACTAGCCAAGCTACTTAATAATCTACTTATCTCTAATTGAAAATTATCCTCTCTATCTAAAGGAAATTCTTCTACTTTACCCCCTACACTCTTAACTGCTAAAGCATATTCAGAGAAAGTAGGGGATAAAACCATCGATTTACTCGGATTTAATACTTTAGTTAATATATAGATTAACTCTACTGCACCATTACCCATTATAATATTTTCTCTACCTAAATTCAATTTATTGGCCAAATTCTCTTTTAATTCCCGAGAGTCTGCTTCTGGATAATTTACTATCCCTCCAATATTCTCCCTTATCTCCTCAATAACAGCCTCTGGTGGACCTAAAAAGTTGATATTAGCACTAAAATCTATAATATCTTCTTGACTTAAACCATACTTCTTGACTGCTTTAGTAATATTACCACCATGAATATGCTCCAATCTGACTTCACCCCTCTGTAAGAATCTGATAACCTCCATTAATTATCTGAGTTGTCAGCAAATAATTAAGTTCAGGTACTTTAGCTTTAATCTCTGTTAATACTTCTACAGAATCTCTTTGATTATCTAAAATAACTCCAATTAAGGTACCACTATGAGCAATATTTAACCCTAAGATAGCCTCTTTTTCTTTAGCCAATTCTAAAAGTTTACTCAAATAAGGTTTAAATAATATAATCTGATTCGATAGACTACTTAAAGTCGCTCCCTTAGCTATTAATCTCCTATCTCCCCTCTTGATACCTTCTGCTACAAACTTATAAGCCCTCTTTACCTCTTGCTCTCTAAGCAGATTCAGACTTGCTAAATCACTTCTAGAGTTGAAGCTTAGAGTATCAACCTCACCACCAATATCAAAGATTAAGATTGGAATAGGGTCTATCTCTCCTAGCTTGATTGACCTCTTTCCTGCTAGATGGTCAAAGGCTGCTATCCCTGTTAAAAACAATCCATCTGTCGGTTCTATCTTGAGGGCTATCTCTTTGATTAACTCTGTATCCACTTCTTCTCCTAGTGCCAAGGTAGTGGCTATAATTGTAGCTGTGATATCGGCTGTGCTACTAGCCATTCCCTTCCCTTTAACTAATTCAGACCTAATAGTTATCTCTGCACCGCTATCATAACCAAAATAGGCTAAGGTCGCTTTAAGGGCAGTGATTGCCTTATTTCCCCCTTGCTTACTCCTAATCCCTTTAAAACTTTGGTCTACTCTAACAGTTACATAACTATAAAGATCTATTGGACAGGTAATATGCAGATTGATTCCATCAATTACTCCTTGTAGCAACTCACCACAACTTCCTGGTACCTTAACAGTTACTTCCATCTTCGTTACTCCTCTTTTAGCAGTGACAAGTAATGAGTAACGACAAATATTCATCACTTGCCACTAAAATATTATAATGTATCTATATAAGTTGAACCAATGCTTTTCTTAAAGAATCAAAAAAATCTTTTTTGCAACGAATTTACACGAATTACACGAATAAAAAGAAAAAGAATAAATTAATAGTCTAGAATTTTCTTTGTTTTAAATTAGCGTAAATCAGCTAGATTCGTTGCTAAATAAGTTGAATTATTTATTTTTAATTAATGAAATCCTTTAATTCAATCTAATCTCCCAATTACATTAACTGGTTTGTCTATCATTGCCAATCTAGTTACATCTTCTGCAGCTACTGTGACTAAAAGAACAGTAGCTGGACCTGCCGATTTTTGTAAATCTACCTTGCTCTTTACTAGGGATAATTCTAGTCCATTGCTTTTTGCTAAGAGTTGAGCTTCATATAAAATTCCTTTAGAGCCAACTGGTAAGATTTCATGGATATAATCAAATTTTAATAGCTCTATTAGCAAATCCAAATCAGCAATCTGACTTAAATCTGCTAAGACCTCATCACCTACTTTGGGAAGACCGATCGCAACTATCAAATCCTCTTGTTGAGAGCTTCCTACCCTCAGTTGTTCAATCTCTACACTTCCAATGGCAGTTACTCCAATCCCTGTCTGTACAGTCACTGCATTCTCTTCAGTACTTCCTGTTAACAATTCATCGATTCCCACCTTAATTAGCTCTTCTCTTATTCCAGCGATAATCTCCTCACCTGTAGGCTTTAACTCTACACTCAAAGTATCTACCACCGATATCGGAGTTGCTCCACTAGCCATAAGTTCCATCAAAGCCACTCTAGCTGTAAACTTACCTACCAAGCTATTGGCAACCCTGATCTTATCATGTTCTTTACTCCCAATCCCACCTAAGGAGTCACAAGCAATCACTAAAGCCTTCTCACTGTCCAAGTTCACAATAGATAGATCCCGTTTCATCTAAAATTGCTCCCTTTGAAAGAATCTACTTAGCAATAATGCTAAACCGATATTAACCCCAGAGGCTAATAATAAGATAGGAACTATCCCGATAAAAAATCCCATACCCAAGATAGGTAGCAGTAGCGCAGGTATAATCAGTCCATTATAAAGAATAGCTATAACTGTTGCAAGTACTTTATTTCTTTCGGCTACATATCCAAATACTAAGCCCCCTACTCCCATTAATAGTCCAACAATTAAATGGATTGGACCTAAAGGAAAGCTAGCTGTTAAGGCAGAAACTAAATGTCCAATAATTAAAATCAGACTCCCCTTAGCTCCTCCTAATAATAAGACCCCTAAGTAACCAGGTAAAGAATCAAGAGCGATACTTCCTACAGGGCTTGGGAATTTAAGATAGGCCCCCACTGCTGATAGAGATATTAACAGACTGACTCTAACTAGATTTCTCAACTTCTCATTACTACTGTCTTTGTTCATAATAATCTCCTCTAAATATTTATTTACAGATTTAACTTTAGGACAAGAGTTATTATCAATATAGCAAAAACTTCAATAAATTCATTAATTGCCCCATAATTATCACCAGTTAATCCATCAATCTTTTTAACAATTAACTTAGCAATAATAATAGTCATTAACCAAACTAGTAAAAATATGATTAATCCTCTAAATTGAAATAAAACTACTCCTAATAATAGAGTCCAGATATTGACTACTAATAAGTCTCTAAACTTTAAATTCTCAGCATAAACCTTACCCAATCCTGACTGGCGAGCATAAGGGTACTTGAAAGCAGCATAGACTATTGCCCACCGACTTATGGTAGGAAAATATAATAAAATTGCTACCTTATGATTACTGGGAAGCTCTACTAAGAGGCTGAATTTCAATAAAAACAGAGTAACAAGCCCAATTACTCCAAAAGCACCAACTCTACTATCACGCATAATCTCTAAAATTCTATCCTTCTTGCGACCACTTAAGAGTCCATCACAGCTATCCATTAAACCATCAAGATGAATTCCACCAGTTAAGAAGACCATAGCCATCAGCAACAGACTACTAGTTACTAGTTGTCCAAAGCAGCTAGTGGCTAGATAATCAAGCAAAACTAATATCCCACCTAATAGAGTTCCAATCAAAGGATAATAAATCATCGATTTGGCAAGAGCCTTATCATTGTAATCTAACTCCTTTTTAACAGGAATTCTGCTAATGAATTGTACCGCTATTAAGAAACTATTCATCAATATTCAATTCCTCTGCGACTCTTAATCCCTTGTTGATAAGGGTGCTTGATAGCCTTCATCTCTGTAACCAGATCAGCTCTTTCCAAAATCTCTTGAGGCATCCCTCTACCAGTTAAGATTAATTCCGTCTGCTCTGATTTTAATTCGATTAACTTTAATACATCCTCTGTCGATAACAAGTCATAACGCAAAGTATTATTAATCTCATCTAAAACCACAATATCTTTTTTACCCTCTTCTAGAATCTCTTTAGTATACTCATAAGCCCAAGTAACAAATTTCTGATGGACTTCTTTATTCTTACTGTTCTTAATAAAACAGTCTCCACAACCAGTACAGCCCATCAAGCCCTGCTTAATTAAAGCAGCATAGGAGCAGCCTTTACCAAACTGTTTGATATTAAAATTTGCTAGTCTTTCTGTAGAGTATAGCTCTCCAGTATAAGTACTCCCCTTTAGATATTGAATCACCTCTACTTTCAAGCCATGACCTGCTGCTCTCAAGGCTAAGCCTAAAGCAGCTGTCGTCTTTCCTTTACCATCACCAGTATAGATTTGGACTAGGCCTTGGGATAGTTTATTTTCTAGATTCATCTTAGCACTCCTTCATCTTAGCTATTTTTCTTGCTTCAAAATCAATATGTATGTACCTCTAAAACTTCTTATCTTCAAGCTTGGTCAAAACTTCACACCAAAATTCACTATGTAACCAGCAATCCCAAAAAGTGATACTTCTAGGGCATAGTCTTTATACTCGATCCCAAAACTTGGTAGAACTGCTGGAAAGGTTCCAAGCCTATTCATATAAGCAGAATACTTACCATTCTCATCATCATAGCCACTAATAATTCCATAGGTTACTTTGCCATATAGTTTAAAATTTGATATCTCCTTAAAGTCATATGATCTTCCAGTATAAAGATACCAGGTTGGTTGAAAATATGAATTTTGAAAATGAGCTACACCATAAAGTCGCTTCTTAGATGAACTATGATATTCTAAACCTATCAACCCTTGATCATTATTCCGGTCAGGATTTTGGTTCCAGTGGTAGGTCATAGAACTGGTTTGTAAGAAAAAGAAGCTTTTATCTTTAGTCCTATTCTTACCTTCATTACTTCTCTTAATAATTTTATTACTACCCTTTTCAGTAATTTTCTCAGTAACTTTTATATTTTCTTCTTTGCCAATCTTCTTTACATTTCCCTTAGTGCTTGCTTCAATATTTTCTTTGGCAATTATAGGTACAGAGTAAACTGACACTGTTATAACACATAAAATCACTAATATTCTTGCATTGCTTCTTATCATTTTATACACTCCCTTAAGCAATTAGAGAAAATTTAAATTTTCTCTAACCTGTATTATTTTTCCTTGCAATATTATAACATAGATTGTTATAATATTGAAATTTTTTAAAAGAAAATAATATACTTTGCTTGTGTATAAAATGACTTTTGACGCTCCTCGGGGCAAGCCCACGAGGATTCCTTATTCATAGAGAATTGCCTACTTAAAGCTAATTATCTAATTAGATTAAGTTAGGTCTTATGCTCTCTCCAAAGGCTTAAATTCCTGTCCGACCGACAGTATATAGTCTATCTAAGTCCTAAGTCTGCTTTACCTTGTTTTAAGATGTTTAGACTAGCATTTGTATCTCGATTATAATTTGCACCACATTCACAAGTCCATTCTCTTATTGATAGGTCTTTGACATTAGGATTTTTAACTCCACATTCTGAACAGGTTTGACTACTAGCAAAAAATCTATTTACTTTGTGTAGAGTACAGTCATACCATTTGCTTTTGTATTCTAACATAGTAGTAAATTTGTACCACGAGCAGTCAGCGATATGTTTTGCTAATTTAGAGTTTTTTAACATTCCTTTTATATTCAAGTCCTCAATTACGATAAGTTGGTTCTCCTTAACTAATTGAGTGCTTAACTTATGGAGGAAGTCTAATCGTACATTTTTGATTTTAGTGTGAACCTTAGCAATTTTCTTTTTAAGTTTATGCCAATTATTGCTGAATTTCTGCTTTTTAGCTAATTTCCTTTGTAGTTTAGCTAATTTATCTTTATATTTAGATAAGTGTCTAGGGTTAGATATATGTTCTCCTTTAGATGTAGTTAGAAAATCCTTAATTCCTAAATCTAATCCTAATTCACCTTGATTGTTTTTAACAGCAGTTACTAAAACTTGGCTAATATTAACTAAAAT
>NZ_JBSQYM010000050.1:0-25311 GCF_055140805.1 Orenia sp. | reverse complement strand
ATTTTTTAATAAATTCTAATAATTATTAGAATTTATTAAAAAATAACTTTATGGTTAGATTAAAATAAATCTTAGTTTTTAATCGATATTATTAAATAGTTGATGATTGTTTGTTAATGATCGAGATAAGGAATTTTGGGTAGATTTTTTTATTATAATCATTTAATAATATTGATTTTTTATATAATAATTTGATATATTTATGTATATGGTTTAAACTATAATCTAGTAAAGGAAGTTGGAGTTATAATAAAGGAGGAGATTATGAAGAAGATAGATTTACATATGCACAGCAATTATAGTGATGATGCTGATTTTACTCCTCAGCAATTGATAGAAATGGCAATCGAGAAGGGTTTAGCTACAATCTCTATTACTGACCATAATTTGACTGATGCAATTCCTGAAGCTTTAAAATTAACAGAAGGTAGTGGTTTAGAGGTGATACCTGGAATTGAGTTTGATACCAATTATGGTGATAATATTCTACATATTTTAGGATACTATATAGATTATAATTCACCTAAGATAGATGAGCTATTAGGGGGGCTGGAAGAGGCTAAAAAAGAACAATTTTATAGAAGGATTGAACGGTTACAGGAATTAGGCTTTGATATTACTACACAGGAGGTATTAGAAGCATCAGATAATGATAGACCTTTGGGAGGATTTATTGCTGAGGTTCTATTAGCCAAGGATGAAAGCAGAAAAAATCCAGACTTAGAGACTTATTATACTGGTGAAAAGAGTGACCAACCTTACTTCAACTTTTATTTAGACTTCTTTAGAGCAGGACAACCTGCTGATATTCCCTGTTGGAAACCTTCGTCTAAAGATACTATTAGGCTAATTAGAGAGCTAGGTGGGGTAGCTGTATTGGCCCATCCAGGATCTACCTTAAATCCTGAAGATGAAGAGGTGGTAGATGATCTAATTGAGGCAGGTTTACAGGGGATTGAGGCTTATAGTACTTATCATAATCAAAAAGAGCTAGAGCAATGGTTAGCTCTAGCTAAGAAGAAAAACTTATTAGCAACTGCTGGAAGTGACTTTCATGGTCATTTAAAACCTAAAATAGAGCTTGGTGAAGTAGCAGGTAATGATTATACTATTATAGAGCAATTAAGAGAATTAAGGGGGAGCAATATAGATGACACAGGATTATATTATTAGAGCAATGACAACAAATAAGGAGATTAGAGCTGTAGCAGTTAAATCAACTGATGCAGTTAATAAGGCACAGCAGGCACACCAAACTACACCTGTAGCAACAGCAGCTTTGGGAAGAGCCTTGACTGGGGGTTTAATAGTTGGAAATCTAGTCAAATCAGGTATGGAGATTAGCTTAGATATTACAGGTGATGGACCTCTAAAGAGAATTATCGTTAATGCTAATTATAAAGGTGAAGTCAGGGGATATGTCAGTAATCCTAATATCGACTTTATCAAAAATGAACTAGGAAAGCTAGATGTAGCAAAGGCTATTGGTAATGGATCTTTGACTATCAAAAAGGATTTAGGGATAAGAGAGCCTTATACAGGTAGTGTACCCTTGGTATCAGGAGAAATTGCTGAAGATTTGACCTATTATTTTACTAAATCAGAGCAGACTCCTTCAGCAGTAGGGTTAGGTGTTTTAGTTGATACAGATTTATCGGTAAAAGCAGCAGGTGGATTTTTAATTCAATTATTGCCTGATGCTAGTGAAGAGACTATAAGTAAGCTAGAAGATAATCTAACAGAGATAAAATCCATCAGTGCGTTAATAGAGCAAGGTTTAACACCAGAGGAGATATTAGAAAAGCTATTAGCTGGCTTTGAATTTAGAGTTTTGGAGAGGGCAGATGTTAAATTCAAATGTAAATGTAATCGTGACCGAATTGCTGCTCTAGCAGTTAGTTTAGGTGAAGATGAGATTAGAGAGATTTTAGAAGAGCAAGGGAAGGTTGAAATCCGTTGTCACTTCTGTAATAATTCCTATCAATTTAAAGAAGGGGATATAGAGGAAATCTTAGCCAAATCTAAAGAGGATAATTAAGACTTTTCTTGAAATTGATATAATAAAGTTAATGGTAGAGGGGTATAATGCCTCTCTATTTTTATATAAGGATGCCTATTAATGGAGAATATTACGATACTTTCAAAATTAGCGTGAGTGGGTGTGTGAGTAAATCCCAATAAAAAGGGATTTGGCACATACCACACTCATAGTTCACACTCGACACGAAAGTTCTCTTTATCTCTATACTATCTCAAGTTATATATCAATATATTAGTGAAATTACTTATAATTAGATTAAGAAAGGAGGATTAATATATTGAAAAATTCAAAGCTAAAGACGATAATAAGTCTCTTAGGTTCTTTGCTGGTGCTCTTAGGAGTGGTATTATTTATTCCAATTATTGTTAGTTTAATCTATCAAGATGATTTAGTTAGAGTCTATCTGATTCCAGCTATATTTTCTTTAATAATAGGGTTAATAACTAGATTTAAAGCTCGTGAAGATGATATCTCTCCTTCTACAGGTATGCTGGTCTGTGCTCTAGGGTGGATTGTAATTTCAATGATAGGGGCAATCCCTTTTTATTTAGCTTTAGATTACTCTTACATTGATACTTTATTTGAGACAGTAAGTGGTTTTACTACTACAGGTATTACAGTCTTCTCTGGATTAAGTAAGATGCCTAAGTCTATTCTATTTTGGCGATGTCTAATTCAATGGTTTGGAGGTCTTGGTTTCTTAACGTTTTTTCTTGTAGTTACCTTTCGTGGACAATCAGGTTTGTTCCAATTATTCACAGCTGAAAGCCATAAGATAAATATGTCCCGCCCAGTACCAAATATCTTTAAGACGATTAAGATTTTATGGGGGATTTACATAGGTTTTACTGTGGTAGAGGTACTTATTTTAAAGGTATTAGGTTTAAGCTTTTTTGATGCTTTGACTCACTCTTTTACCACCTTATCCACAGGAGGTTTCTCCAATTATGACCAGAGTATAGCTTATTTTCAGCAGGCTGGCTATCCTTATTATAGAGCAATAGAGTATGTAATTATCTTATTTATGGCATTAGGTGGAATCAACTTCTTGGTACACTATAAGGTATTAACTGGAAAGCTAAGCGAGTTATGGGAAGGGATTGAGATGAAGTACTTTTGGGGGATAATTACAGGGGTAAGTTCCTTAATTATCTTAGACCATTATCTAGAATTTCCTTTTGTTTTAACGCAATTAGAAGGTATAGTTCGTAAGACCTTATTTCAGGTAGTCTCAGTTATAACGACAACTGGCTATGCTACTGAGGATATCAATTCAGCCTTCTTCCCAGCTTTAGCAAAGCAATTATTATTGATATTAATGTTAGTTGGTGGTTGTGTTGGTTCTACCTCTGGTGGTATTAAATTAATTAGAGTAGCAATTCTAAATAAATTATTCAAGAGGGAGATAAAGAAGGTATATTATTCCGAACGTGCTGTTTTACCAGTTGTAGTAGATAAGAATGTAATACCAGATACTGAAATTTTTAGAATTGTGGCACTTGTTTTTGGTTGGCTATTATTAATTGTTATTGGTGGAGGGATTACAGCTGTTTTTTCAGATTTGGAGCCTTGGAATGCTTTTTCTGGTATCTTTTCAGCATTAGGTAATATTGGACCTTTTTATTTCAGTGTGGCTAAGATGCAGGGCCTGTCAGATATAATCAAAGTTACATATATTATTGCCATGTTAGCAGGAAGGCTAGAAATACTACCGATCTTTGTAATATTTAATAGAGGAGCTTGGAGGGATTAGTTATGTATATTGTTATTGCTGGTGCAGGTGTAGTTGGTAGAAATTTGACTAAGAGATTAACAGAGAACCATGATGTAGTGGTAATTGATTTAGATAGAGAGATGTGTGAGAGGGTTTATTCCCAATATGGTGCTGTCAGTATCTGTGGTAATGCTACAAATATCAATGTCCTCAAGGAAGCTGGTATTCAGCGCTGTGATATTGCTGTTGGAGTTATGAGAAATGATGCAGATAATCTTGCTTTTGCATTATTAGCAAAGAACTATAATGCAGAGCAGATAATGGTTAGGATGAGAGACCCAGAGTATAAAAGTGCTTATAAATTGGCAGGAGCTACTACCATCGCTGGAGTTATGGATTTATTGGTAGAAGAGTTTGTTCTTGATATTGAGCAACCAGATATTAGAAAGGTTTATTCTTTAAGTGGTGGTAAAGCAGAGATATCTGTTTTGACAGTACCAAAGGGTTCTTGGTGTGATGGCAAGAGTATCTCTGAAATTGTTAAAGCTAAGAGCTTTCCAGAGCATATCTTAATTTCAGGTATCTTTGATCAACAGGAGGATAGGTTGATTATCCCCCATGGGAATACTAAGGTCAAAGAATTAAGTCAGCTATTCTTAGTGGGAACATCAGAGAATATAACTCAAGCTGCTAAGGTTTTACTTAAATAAATTCTTTAAAAATATAAATAATTGAGATAATAGGTGTTTAGACACTTTGCTACTAAATAAAAATTATTGAAATATCCCCATAAATAGGTATTATCTATATTAAACTTGACTAATCTTTTGCCCCGCTCTCTTAGTAAAGAATAAAGTGGTTCACAGATTCCTGATAACCGATTTCTTATATTTTATTATTAGTTATCAATCTGATTTTTCATAAAAGTCATGGAAGAGCCATAAAATTAATTACTATTAACAAAAATTTAACAAAAAATTAACAAAAATGTTGAATAAAATTTACTTATTTAACGTAATATTAAAGTAGCTTATTATCGATTTAATCTTTGCTAAAAAGGGGGGATGAGATAATTATGAAGGTAGATATCTATTATTATTCTAGAACAGGAAATTGTGAAGAGGTAGCTAAGATGTTATCTGATAGGCTAGATTCAAACTTATACCGTATTGCCGATAAAGGAGAGGATTTTAAAGGTTTAGTTGGATGGTTCAAAGGTGGATATTATGCCTTTAGAGATAAAGAATCTGATATTAACTATCATCAAGGTGATAGTAAGATTATTTGCCTAACTACCCCTGTATGGGCAGGCAAGATACCTCCAGCAGTACGCCGTTTTATAAATCAATTTAATTTTAACGGTAAAGAGGTTTACTTATTGGCTACAATGGGAGGAAATGAAGGTAAGGTCTTTGAAGTATTGGAGAGGATGTTGGCTAAATCAGGTACCAAGATTATTGGTAAAACTGCTATTAAGGCCAAAGATATTAATACTTGTGATTTATATTTAGACCAATTATGTAGTCAGCTTTAGGTGAAATTATGATAGATGATTAGAAGAGTAGATAATATAATTATTTGGTTCTTAGGTAACTTTTAAAGGAAAAGTAGATTATTATATTTTAGCCATATATAACCTGATTAGAACTCTTATTTATATTAATATAACTTAAATTTAATTATTTCTATTGTTAAAATCTAAATTATTGAGTAAACTAACATATGGTAAATAAAAATAAGACTATAGAAATTTCTATAGTCTTATTTTTATTTGAAGGATAGATTGTTATTATCTAGAATCTATATAATTATAATGATTTGAGTCAGTTGTTGAATAAATTATTTTGGAGTGATAAGTAGATGATTAAAGTAATATTATTTGATTTAGGTGGTGTAGTTACAGAGACTAAATTTGATGATGTATTGATTAAATATGGTAGTGAGTATGGATGGGACTTGTCTCAATTGAGAGAGGAAATTTTTGGGGAAGAGTACTTTTTATTATTAAAGGGTCAACTGACTTTAGAGGAGTTTATCTCTTATCTTAATAAGGCCATAGATAATGTAAGGATTGAAGATTTAAGTAGTTTTGTCGATGAATATTATCATGCTGAAATCGTTAAAGAAGATGTCAAAGAGGTAATTTTGAGTTTGAAAGAAGATTTTAGAGTAGCTTTAATTACCAATGATATTGGTCAATTAAATCATAAGCTGATAGAGTTAGATATATTGGGATTATTTGATAAAGTAATTAACTCATATCAAGTAGGATTTTGTAAGCCTGATATAGAAATCTATAAATATGCGTTAAAAGAGTTTGAAATTAAAGGTGAAGAGTGCCTTTATATAGATAATAATATTAAGAGCTTAAAATCAGCAGGAGAGTTAGGGGTTAA
Organism: Orenia sp.; assembly: GCF_055140805.1. Taxonomy (NCBI): domain Bacteria; kingdom Bacillati; phylum Bacillota; class Clostridia; order Halanaerobiales; family Halobacteroidaceae; genus Orenia; species Orenia sp. The sequence continues at coordinate 19,160 of NZ_JBSQYM010000050.1, read as the reverse complement.
AACTATAGAATTTAAAGATACCATTAGTTTGAAAGAAGAATTAAAAAAGTTAAATTTGCTTGCAGAAGCTTATTAATGCCTCAACAAAGAACTTTGTGATTGATTTGATTTTAATAAATAGATGAAAATCAAATCTTAAATTATAAAAAATAAGAAAAAGAATTCTCAGTCACAAATTAACACTAATAAATTAGTAAATAAATTCTTTGAACTTATTCGTGTAGATTCGTGGCAAAAAATATTTTTTAAATGATTTTCACAAAAGTCGTGGAAGAGCCCACAATATTAATTATAGAGCCATATTAGCTTATTTATTTGCTCTATAAAATGAGCCCTAATTATAAAAGAGAGGTAGGTGAGAACTGTCAACTTATAAAGAAGAGTGAATCTGATGGTGTTAAGAGATAACTATAGATTAAAGTTATTGACTAATAGGTTCAGCTATATAAGTTGGCAAGAATAAATGAAAAGATTTTTAATATTCTCTTTATCGCTGTTGTTGACATTTTTATTAGTGGCTTGTAAATCTGAAAGTAGTAATTCAGAAGTCGTAAACTATAGTCCCGTATTTAGTAATCTTAATTTACTCCAAGAATTTGATAAATTTGAAGATAAGTTAGAGCAAATGCCTACTGTTAGTAATAAAGAAAAAGAGATTGATAAGCTAATCAAGAAAATTGGAGTAGAAAATTTTCCTTTAATTCAAGATGATAATGTTATCTTTGTCTATAGGGCAGAGTCTCAGAAGAAGGATATATCTTTTGTAAGTGATTTAAGTAATTGGAGAAAGATAAAAATGAAGCAATTATCTGATACAAGTTTATATTATCTAAAGATTAAAGCTCCAGAGGCTTCGCGGTTTGATTATAAATTTGTAATAGATGGAAGGTTTAAAAATGATCCTTTCAATGATAATAAGACAGTAAGTAGTGTCTTTGGTCTTAACAGTCAAGTGATGATGCCTAAATATAATAGCCAAGGGTATTGGAGAGATGATTTGACAGTAAAGAAGGGGCACCTTAATAAAGAAGTACTTAAAGATGCAGAGGTATCTATTTATTTACCAGCAGATTATAAAGAGAACTCTACAAAGAAGTATCCAGTATTATATTTTATCGGTGGTGATAAGTACTTAGAATATGGAAATGTCACCAATACTCTTGATAAGATGATTGCTAAAGGTAAGCTTGAGCAAGTGATTGGGGTTTTTATCGATTCTAAAGAACTATCCTCTGAAAATAGGGTTAATAGTCTGATTATTAAGAAGATAATTGCTTATATCGATAGAGAGTATCCTACGCTAACTGATGCAAATAAGAGAGTATTGATAGGTTATAATATCTTTGCAGACCTGGCTTTACGTACTATTTTAGAGAATAATGGGCTTGTTGCTAGTTATCTTGGAGAGTCACCTATATTATCTGAGAAGAGTATTGAATTATTAGCAGAAAATACAAGAAAGAATATCAGTTTCTATCTACATTGGGGTGAATTTGCTAATCAGCAGAATCTGGTCAATAACTTTAAACTTGCTAGAAGGTTGAAGGAAGAAGGTTATCGCTATAAAGCAGAAATCAACCTAGATGGCAATGATTGGGGCAATTGGAGGGAGAATATTGCTTATGGTTTAGAATATATCTTGTCTGATGAGCAGTCTTCAAATGGAGTTGACAGATTAGCAATTAAGGAGGACTTTGATGGTGAATTTCCCAACCACTTTCAAATAGAGAATGATGAAAATATAATAGCAAAGGAGTGGTCTGGGAAGTACCAAATTACCTTTAAAGATACTAGTTATGCTAAGTTGACCTACTATAAATTTAGCAATTTTAATCTAGAGGCTGACTTAGAGTTATTAAGTAATTATCCCTTTGCTTTTGTATTCTCTGGAGAGAGGAACCATACTTTACTGATTAATCCTCAACAGAAGTTATTTAATATCTATATTGATGGTGAAGAGGTATACAGCAAAGAGATTATTGATTTATTACCTGTTAAGAAGATTAGACTCACAGCTAAAGATAATAAAATTGATATATATTTAAATGGTCAAGATTTAGGTGAAGTTAGTTTTACTACAGAGATGAGTAATTATTTATCTATTTTAGGAGTTAAAGGAACGGAAGTAAAATTTGATAGACTCTATATAGAGGAAGAATTTTAAGAGCAGCTGATTAAATCAGTTGCTCTTTCTTATCTGAATCAGTTGTTGTGGTATATCAGCAGTATAGATATATTCAGCTTGGAATTGTCCGTGATAATCTTCAAAGGGGATAGAAACTGCAACCTCTCTAACCTTATTCCAAAACTCTTCTGGTACAGAGTAATCTTCATTTAATTGTAAGATACTATCAGCAATAAAGTGGGGAAAAGCATATAATTTAGTTAAATTTAGTTTATTGATAGCTACTTCTATATGGATATCTTTGTTAGTAGGTTCACCCCAAAAGTAGATTCCTAGAGGCCTTTGTACCTTATTATCGATAAAATTTGTTATATCTCTGGGGTTTTTAGCATTCTTTAAACCTTCTCTTTTAATTGTCTCTATAGCTTTTTCGAATGTTATAGGGTTATCTTCATTGATAAAGTGGTATAATCTATCAGGAATATACTCTGGTTTTGGCATCTGATAATATAAACTTTCAAATTCTAAAAGTTTCTCTTCCTGTTCTATAAGTGATAAAGGTCTTTTCTTGGTTTTTAACATTTTATTTCCTCCTCTAATTAAAATTTTATCCAAAATTAAGTGAAAATATTTAAAGGCAGGGTGAGTTTGATTTTGAAGTGATAGTTAATGGGGATATTGGAACACTTTTAAAATTAATGTGAGTGGGTGTGTGAGTGTGATTAAACCCTAATAAAAAGAGATTTTACACACACTCACACTCATAGTTCACACTCGACATGAAGTGTCGTAATATTTCTCTATAACACTATATTTAGATTTTAGAGCTAAATATTTAACTTATCCTCTTGAGGATATTTCAATCTTATTATAAGATAGTAGTTGTATTACTTTATTTTTAGCAACATTATAATCTGGGAAGAATAAGCTGTAAAAAGAGATGATTCTAAATTAATGTATTCTGTAGCAACTTTTAGATAGATTGGGAGTGGAGTAATGGAGAAAAAACAGAAAGTAATTGGAATTATGGGTGGTACCTTTGACCCAATACATAACGGACACTTATTGACAGCAGAGTGTGCTGCTTATCAATATAATTTGGATGAGGTAATCTTTGTACCATCAGGTAATCCACCACATAAGATAGAGAAGAGAATTACCGATGCTGAAGATAGATACTTAATGTGTATGTTAGCTATTATGAGTAATCCTAAGTTTCGGGTCTCTAGAATGGAGATTGATAGAGTTGGTCTATCTTATACAATAGATACAGTAAGAGAGTTTAAAAGTTTATATCCAGAGGCTAAAATCTATTTTATCACTGGTTCTGATGCAATTTTAGAGATATTTACTTGGAAGGATCCTGAAGAGTTGTTGCAAGAGGCTGAGTTTATTGCGGCTACACGCCCTGGTTATTGTTTATCAGAGTTGGGTCAGGACATTTATGATTCTCATCTTAATAGTATACATCCTTTAGAGATTCCTGGCTTGGCAATTTCCTCAACAGATATTAGAGAAAGGATAATGCAAGGTAGACCAATTAAGTATCAATTGCCAGAGACGGTAGAGATGTATATTAAAAAGCATAATTTATATAAATGGTGACTGGTGGTGAGTGGCAAGTAATGGGTTAAAATCTTCAAATTCTTTATTACTATCCTAAAATTAATTATAATTTTACTGGTAAAGCCATAAATTAATTGAAAAAAATTATATTTGTGTTATGATAAAAGAGGACGTTAAAAATAATAACGGTTGGTTTTTAAGTTGATATATAGCTTCAGTAGACTTCATAAACACTATTTATTTCAGGTAATTTCATAATAAGATCGATTTGATATTTTATACGACTTTATAATAAAGCTACATATAGAGGGGTATTTTTATAAGAATTTTATGAGATTGAGCGTTGATACATAATTAGAGTGTATTGGCAGTATAACTGTATAGTGTAGTTGGCTATTTAGTTTTCCTTAATGAATTTAGCTGAGATAATTGGGCTTAATGATGATTGAAATAGTTGTTTGAAATTTATTATTTATGCAATTATTTATTATCAGATGCACATATTATATATCATAAGGAAGCTGACTAACAGAAAAGGAAGTGTAATAATTATATGGAAACAAAAAGATTTGATGAGTTAAACTTATCTGAAGAGATAAGAAAAGCAGTTGAGGATATGGGATTTGAGGAAGCTACTCCAATTCAGACCCAGTCTATTCCTCATATATTATCGGGAAGAGACGTAATTGGACAAGCTCAAACTGGTACAGGTAAGACTGCTGCCTTTGGAATTCCTTCATTGGAGAATGTAGATGAGAATGATAAGAGTGTACAATCACTTATTTTATGTCCAACAAGAGAACTGGCTATTCAGGTAGCTGAAGAGCTAAAGAGACTTGCTAAGTATAAAAAACAAGTGAAAATTGTACCAATATATGGGGGACAGTCTATTAATCGTCAGATTAAAGCCTTAAAGAAAGGTGTACAGATTGTAATTGGTACACCTGGACGAGTGATGGATCATATGAGACGCCGTACTTTAAAATTGGATAATTTAAAGATGATCATCTTAGACGAAGCTGATGAAATGTTAAATATGGGCTTTAGAGATGATATAGAAACAATTTTGGAAGGAATTGAAGGGGAGAGACAGACTATATTCTTCTCTGCTACTATGCCAAGACCGATCTTGGATTTAAGAAAGAAGTATCAAAGCAATCCTCAATTAGTTAAGGTGGTACATAAAAAATTAACTGTACCAAATATAGAGCAAGGATACTTTGAAGTTAAGAAGAGAAACAAGTTAGAGGTTACAACGCGTTTAATTGATATTTATAACCCTAAACTTTCTATAATCTTTTGTAATACTAGAAGACAAGTTGATGAACTTGTAATTCAGTTACAGGCTCGTGGGTACTTTGTAGATGGATTACATGGTGGTCTTAATCAACCACAGAGGGATAGAGTTATGAGTAAGTTTAAAGGTGGTACTGTAGAGATATTAGTAGCAACTGATGTAGCAGCTAGAGGTATTGATATTGATGATATCGAATTGGTATTTAATTATGATCTTCCTCAAGATGAGGAATACTATGTTCATAGAATTGGTAGAACTGGTCGTGCTGGTAGAACTGGTCGTGCCTTTACTTTCGTATCAGGTAAAGAAGTTTATAAACTAAGAAGGATACAAAAATATACCAAAACTAAGATAGAGAGAATGCATGTGCCATCAGCTAGTGATGTAGAAGAGATTAAGATGAAGTTGCTTTTAGAAGATGTTTTTGCTATCTTAGAAGGAGAAAAGTTGTCTAAAGAGATTAAGATGATTGAAAGCTTAATTGAAGATGAGTATACTTCAATGGATGTAGCAGCAGCTTTATTAAAGCTATTAATTGAAAAGGATAATAATAAAGAAGAAGCAGAGGTTGAAAACTTTGGTGATACTGGTGCTGAGCCTGGTATGGTCAGACTATTTATCAATATTGGTAAGAAACAAAAGATTAGCCCTGCTGACATTCTAGGAGCAATTGCTGGAGAGACTAGTATCTCTGGAGACTTGGTTGGATTGATTGATATCTTTGATAGGTTTACCTTTGTAGAGGTGCCAAGAGAATATGCTAGTGAAGTTATCAATGTAATGAAGAATAATACGATTAAAGGTAAGACGATAGATATAGAACCAGCTAATCCAAGATAAAGTTCAGTTATGAGTAACTAGTGATGAGTGACGAATAGAGATTTTAAAATATTATATCAAGACCTAATAAGAAGTTGCCGATTGGCAACTTCTTATTATAATAATAACTTTTATGTGAGTGTAGAAGGAAAGTGCGAAACTTTCAGCCCCCTCTAACTCCCCCCTGATAAGGGGGAGAATAAAAATATGTCTTTAAGTCCTCCCCTTATCAGGGGGAGGATTAGGTGGGGGTTGCTTTTAGAAATTGTCGCAATATCCTCATTAATTAACACTCCTTATTTCTAAATTTAGTCATAGAATAAGTGGATTATTTGTAAGGAGGGAAGAACAAATGACTGAAAATCAAGCAATAGAAAAATTATCAACAATGATTGGTGAGAAGCGGTTAAAGCATACTTTGGGTGTTAGAGATACTGCTATTGACCTTGCTAAAGAGTATGATGTTGATGTTGAAAAGGCAAGGTGGGCTGCTTTATTGCATGATTGTGCCAAGAAAATATCCAATAATCTCCTATTGCAAAGAGCTAAGGAGTTTGGTATAGTGATAGATGATATTTATAAAAGGGTGCCTACTTTATTGCATGCTCCTGTAGGGGCTGAAATTGCCAAAAGGGAGTTTGGGATTGACGATGAAGATATTCTAAATGCAATCTCTTTGCATACTTTAGGCCATAAAGATATGACTACTTTAGATAAGATTATATTTTTAGCAGATTATATTGAACCCAATAGGGACTGTGAAGCAATTAATCAGTTAAGAGAGTCTATAAAAGACAAGTCATTGGATGAAGCTGTAAGATTGGCTTGTGAAAATACACTTAAATATAATTTAGAAGAGGGTAGAGTTATTCATCCTCAAAGTATTGAGTTGAGAAATTCATTGATCAGTGAATAGCAACTAGTAATAGTTTTAGTTTTATTTATTAAGTATTTTTACTCATTACTCTTCACTGCTCACTGATTACTGCCCTCAAAATTAGAGAGGAAGTGGGATTATGTCCCTAAAAAATAAGGTGACAAAATTTGTTCTGTTGGCTGTAGTCATCTGTTTGGTAGTTGTAGGGGCAGGTCTATTAACTTTTAGTTTGATGTTAAGTAAATCTACTAATATAGAAGAGCCTAATGAGAATAATTCAACTCCTATAGTAAAAGGAAATGAGTTAAATGACAAGCTCAATATTCTTCTTTTGGGTGCTGATTCTAAATGTAAAGGCCATAATCGGGCTGATACTATCATGGTTGCTAGTATTGATTTAGCAGAAAAGAAGGTGGGGCTTATCTCTATTCCTAGAGATACTAGGGTAAAGTTAGCTGATCGAAATAGTTATAATAAGATTAATGCTGCTTATTCTTATGATGGGGTAGAGTTGACTCAAAGAAGTATAGAAAATTTATTACAGATTAAGATTGATCATTATTTAGAGATTGATTATCAAGGTTTTATTGATATGGTCAATACTTTAGAAGGTATTGAGGTGGAGATAGAGAAAGATCTTCATTATGTAGATCAAGCTGATAATCTCTATATTGATTTGAAAGCCGGCAAGACTAAGTTATATGGTGAAGATGCCTTGTCTTATGTACGCTTTAGACACGACGCTTTAGGTGATCTAGGTAGGATTCAGAGGCAACAGAAGTTCTTGAAGGCAACATTAAATAAGATTTTAGATGTTAAGACCCTGTTCAAGGTTCCAGAATTGATTAAAGATTTTAGCCAGAATGTTAAAACTGACTTGGGTCTAAGTAAGATGCTAAAATTAGCATCTTTTATCCCTAATTTCAGTTTAGAAGAGATTGAGATGGCAATGTTGCCAGGGGAGCCTAAGTATATTGACGGAGTAAGCTATTGGTTACCCCATAAAGAGGAGACTAGAGTATTAGTTAATACTTTAATTAGAGATAAATCTTATCTTAATCATAAAGAGTTACAGTTGGTTATTCTAAATGGTAATGGGCAACAAGGTGTAGCAAATAACTTTGCTGATTTATTGGAACAACAGGGTTATTCTATTAAAAGAGTAGGGAATGCTGATCGTTTTGACTATTCTAAAACTACCATTGTTGCTCCTCAAAATCAATTATCTAATTTAGAGGAGTTAGCTAATTATTTGAAGAGTGAATTGGTTGTTGGAGAGGGAGCGGAGATTAAGATAATTATCGGTCAAGATATAGAGCATATTAGAGTAAAACAAGGAATTTTGAGTTAGGTATAGAATAAATAGTTTAATATTAGGATATTATATAGATTTATTAGGAGGTCATATAGTGAAAGAAATTAACACAGAAGAGTTAGCAAAAAAGGTTGCAGAAGCTGCAGATGATAAAAAGGCAGAAAATATTAAGGTCTTAGATATGAGAGGTGTCTCTATCTTAGCAGACTACTTTATTATTTGTAGTGGAGCAGCTGATACACAGGTTAGAGCTATTATCAATTCTGTTGAAGATGTCCTTGAAGATGAAGGAATTTATGTTAAAAATAAAGAAGGCATTGATGAAGGAAGATGGGCTGTTTTAGATTATGCCGATGTTATTGTTCATGTCTTCCATAAAGATGAAAGAGACCATTATCAATTAGAGAAGCTATGGGGAGATGCTAAAGAGGTTAATTGGCAGAATTGAGTTTAAATCTAAGTCTAAGTTTAATGTCTACTTAGACTTAAGCTTAGACTCATACTTGATTTTAGACTCAGTTCTAATAATATTTTCCCTTGACAAAAATTATTGATTAATCTATAATAATTGTAGCTAAATATTGCTTTATGGCACAGAAGAGGAGTAGTAGGTGTAAACTGAACTCGCCTCGGAGCTATATAGGTGAAGTAGTAGTAGCCTATACGGTTAACAACCGTTATCCTGTTTTATAAAGTGGGTATGTATATGGTTTTGGGGATATAGCTCAGTTGGGAGAGCGCTACACTGGCAGTGTAGAGGTCACCGGTTCGAGCCCGGTTATCTCCACCAATCTTTAATATACCAAATAGGGTGGTACCGCGAGGAACTCTCGTCCCTACTAAAGAGTTTATCTTTATTAGGGGTGAGGGTTTTTTGTGTATTAATATAAACTCAGACTATAAAGTATAGTATCAAGTACATAATATAAATATGTAAATATCAATTATTAAATCACTATTAACTAAAAACAGGAGGTTGCGTTGATGAAAGGTAGATATGATTATAAAAATGTTGAGCCAAAATGGCAACAGAGTTGGGAAGAGACCCAACTGTATAAGAGTGAAGTTACTAAAGCATCTAAGTATTATGTTTTAGAGATGTTCCCTTATCCATCTGGTAATTTACATATGGGTCATGTTAGAAACTATTCTTTAGGTGATGTCTTTGCCCGTTATAAAAGAATGGAGGGACATAATGTCTTACATCCGATGGGATGGGACTCCTTTGGTCTACCTGCTGAGAATGCAGCAATCAAGCATGGAATACATCCGAATAGCTGGACCTGGGATAATATTGCTAATATGAGAAAGCAGTTTAAGATGTTAGGTCTAAGCTATGATTGGGATAGAGAGGTAGCTACTTGCCATCCTGACTATTATAAATGGACTCAATGGTTATTCTTAGAGCTATATAAAGAGGGATTAGCTTATAAGAAGAAGGCAAATGTTAACTGGTGTCCAAGCTGTCAAACAGTCCTTGCTAATGAGCAGGTAGTTAATGGAGAATGTGAGCGTTGTGATAGTGAGGTAATAGATAAAGATTTAGAGCAATGGTTCTTCAAGATTACTGATTACGCAGAAGAACTATTAAATGATCACAAATTATTAAAAAATTGGCCAGAACGAGTTAAGACGATGCAAAATAATTGGATTGGTCGCAGTGAAGGTGCTCAAATTAAATTCAAGATAAAAGATAGTGATGAAGAGATAGAGGTATTTACTACTCGACCTGATACTATCTTTGGTGCTACATATATGGTCTTAGCTCCTGAGCATCCATTGGTTAAAAAGTTAGTAACTGGTACTGCTAAGGAAGATGAAGTTATGAGCTTTATTGCCAAGATGAAGGAGCAGGATGAAGAGCAGAGAACTGGTGCTGATGCTGAGAAGCTAGGTGTAGATACAGGAATTAAAGCGATTAATCCACTAACTGATGAAGAAGTTCCAGTTATGATTGCCAATTATGTACTGATGGGATATGGAACTGGTGCTATTATGGCAGTACCTGCCCATGACCAACGTGACTTTGAATTTGCTAAGAAGTATGATTTAGAGATTAAGGTTGTAGTGCAAGGGGAAGAAGAGTTGAAGGGTACAGATTTGACTGAAGCCTATACAGAAAAAGGTGAGATTGTTAATTCTGATTTCTTAAATGGGTTGAGCTTTAAAGAGGCTTTTACTAAAATTATTGAACACTTAGAAGCAGAGGGTATTGGTAATAAGGAGGTTAATTATCGTTTAAGAGATTGGTTAATCTCTCGCCAAAGATATTGGGGTACTCCAATTCCAATGATTTATTGTGATGATTGTGGAGTTGTGCCAGTACCAGAGAAGGATTTACCAGTACAATTGCCTACTAATGTAGAATTTACAGGTCAAGGTCAATCACCATTAGCCAATGTAGAGGAATTTGTTAATACTACTTGTCCTAAGTGTGGTAAGAATGCTAAGCGGGAAGTAGATACAATGGATACTTTCGTTGACTCTTCTTGGTACTATATGAGATATACCTGCCCAGAGTTATCTGATAAGATCGTTGATAAGGATAGAGCTAATTACTGGATGAATGTTGACCAGTATATCGGTGGAATTGAACATGCTATTTTACACTTGCTTTATGCAAGGTTCTTTATGAAATTTATGAGTGACCAAGGACTAGTCGATTATAAAGAACCCTTTGATAACCTATTGACTCAAGGCATGGTCTTATTAGATGGTGCTAAGATGTCTAAGTCCAAAGGAAATATCGTTGATCCTATGGAGATTTTAGAGAACCATGGTGCTGATGTGGCTAGATTGTTTATTTTATTTGCTGCTCCTCCAGAGAGGGACTTAGACTGGAGTGACGAGGGGGTTGAAGGTGCTGAACGATTCTTGAACCGTGTCTGGAGATTAGTATCTGAGCATAGTAATGATTTGAAGGTAGCTACTGATGATTATTCATTGAATAATAAGCTAGAAAAAGAGCTACACCGACAGCTACATGTAGCTATTAAAAGTGTAACTGTAGATATTGCTAAGCGTAAACAGTTTAATACTGCTATCAGTTCAATTATGGAACTAGTTAATGCTGCTTATAAATATCTAAATGAAATCGATAGTGAAGAGATAAATTATTCTTTATATAGAGAGGTTGTAGAGACTGTTGTCTTATTGTTAGCTCCATTTGCACCGCATATGACCGAAGAGCTATGGTCAGAGCTAGGATACGAAGATAGTATTCATTTACAAAGTTGGCCAGAGTATGATGAAGAGGCTACTAAGAAGGATGAAATTACAATTGTTGTTCAAATTAATGGTAAGGTAAGAGATAAGGTTGAAGTTGCTGCTGATATTGACCCTGAAGAGTTAAAGGGAATTGTTAAGGCTCAAGAGAAGGTGCAAGAGTATCTTGAAGGTAAGACGATTATTAAGGAAATTGTTGTTCCTAAAAGATTGGTTAATATTGTTGTAAAATAAAATAATCTTTAAAGCTTGCACCTGCTAGGTGTAAGCTTTTTCGTATTTTTATGAAAAGCCATAAGGAGAGAATAAGATGAAAGATCAAATGCAAACAAGATATGAAGATGCTAGTGGAGTTTTGATGGATGAGTTGTTGGATTTCTTCAGTTCAGAGGGTTATGCTGAAGAGATAAGACCAGTACTTAATAATTTTATTCAAAGGCTGGGCTATGTCTTTTTAGAGGAGTTATCTAAGCCAGAACATGACTTCTTCTTAACTACAGCCTTATTTGATTATCCTATTAGAGGTGGAAAGACAGTTGCTCAACTCTTTAAAGAAAAAAATAAGACTAAGATATCTATGGAGCAAGAAGAGGTTTTAGAGGAGTTATTAAGCCTATCTTTAAGTATTTATCAAGTCAGAGGGATTAATGATAATAATGCTTATCTTCTCCAAAGTCTATATAATCAAAAAGAGCTAGTATTATCTCTTGATGAAGATTATGGTGATATACTCCAGGTTGGAAATATTGTCATTGCTAGACTAGCTAAGATAGGGGAGAAGTATGAGCCGATAGGTCCTTTTAATATCTTGCCAGGGGATGCCAAAGAGTTAATTATGCAATCGGTTAATCAAAGAGTCAGAGATTATCAAGAATCTCTAAAAGCAGATCTTAGGAAAGAAGATTTGTTTAATAGTTTCTTTAAAAATAATAGTTTAGAGGTATTTTATCTAATGAATGACCTAGAAAATTCTATAGAGGAAGATTTATTGAACTTTCCAGAGGAAGAATATTACCCTAATAAATTATATGAAGCAATTTATAAGGTGCAGTCTAGAAATTTAGTGATAAATAAGTTATCATCCCATCCTAATATAGAATATGACTCTTCAGAAGGTGGACTTGATTTTTTAGTTTGGATTTCAGATGAACCAATTGATAATGAGGGGTATGATTATAGGATTTATGGTAGATTTATAATCGATGATAATAAGATGTTGTTCCATTCAGATATTTTAGAGAAGTTTGAGGAAGGAAAAGATATAATTAATAGATTACTAAGTTTTTCAGCTATTTATGAAAAGGAGCGAGTTTTGAATATAGATAAAGATCAGTCTATACCTATTGAGATGCTAGAAAATCTTTTGGAGACCTTACCAATAGACTTTGATGAGGGGTTAGAAGGTAATAATATTTTTGAGTTGCTAAGTAGTTTTAAAGGAAGACAACAGCTTGATTTATTCTTAGATTTATTACAGATGCATGTAGAGGGTTTTGGAGAGGATTCTAAGGAGTTAGAAGCAATTTTGAAACTACAAAATTTAATAGACTTATATAAGAGGGAAGAGGATTTTGAGGTTCAAGATGGTGTAGAGGAATTATTAGTAAGTACTATGAATGATTGTTATGATATAAATGAAATTAATGAAGCCTTATTATTGTGGAGAGATTATAAGAAATCTGTAGAGGTAATAAGAGGTAGAGAGAAGAGTTGGGCAGGTGCTGTTGAGTATATTATCAGTGATTTTGAAGGTTATGGACTTACTCAAGAGGAGGTTGCACAAAAGTATGATGTGAGTAGTGTTACTATCTCTAAAAAGTACCGTGAGATAGCTGATATTTTACGGTTGTTTGATTTATAATATTCAACTCTAAAATTAAATTAAAATATGATATTGTATGTGTCTTTAAGGAATCAGGAGTCAGCAAGTAGTTATCAGTAAAACAGACTGATTCCAGATTTCCGATTCCTGACACGAAAGCGTTTTAATATCTCTATTAAGAGCAACTGTCAAAGGTTGCTCTTTTTTTATAGGGTAAGTGGTATAAAATTATATTAAAAGTCAACAATAAACAATCAGGAGGTGAGAGGGTGCTTAAGATTCGTAAGAAAGAGGACTATATCTTATTGCTGCTGATTGTTGCAATTATTCTAGCTACTCTGTTACTATTTTTTAAGAATAATAATTTTAACACTGAAGATGCTATTGAAATTAAAAAAAGTTCTGTAAGAGAAGAAGTGCTTAGTCAGGCAGGAAGAGTAGAGGATAAAGTTAATTATCAGAAAGAAGAATCTCAAAGGGCTGATACTTTTATAGTGCAGTTAGGTGGGGCTGTCAAAAATCCAGGGGTCTATAAGTGCCAAAGAGGAGAGCGAATCTACCAACTATTAGAGAAGGCAGGAGGAGTTAGTGCTAATGCAAACTTAGATAGTATCAATTTAGTTGATAAGGTCAAGGATGGTCAGAAGGTTATCATACCATCTAATAAGGCTATTGAAGAAACTTCTAGCTTACTACTTTCTCAGCATATTAACAAGGTAAATATCAATACTGCTAGCAAAGAGGAGTTAGAACAACTAAAAGGTGTAGGGCCTTCGACAGCTGAAAAGATTATTGAGTACCGAAAATCTCAGGGTAAATTTAGTAGTCTAGAGGAGTTAACTAATGTTTCTGGAATAGGACCCAAGACTTTGGAAAAACTTAAAAGTCAGATTGCTTATTAAAGTCAAGCGACCTTTGTTAGAGATATTTGTTTTATTGGGATTAGGTCTGATTGTAGGAAATTATCTTTCATTAGAAGTTATTTCTTTAACCTTACTAGAGGGATTAGTTATTATTTTAGTAGTTATAGCAAGTTATCTTTGGAAGAAGAAATCAGCTAAAGGGAAAGTTATTATTTATTTTATAATATTTCTATTAGGATTTATCTATCTACAGTCTGTAGAATTACAGTGGCAGAAGGATGAATTGGGTAAAGTAATAGGTGATAAGGTTAAGTTAGTAGCTAAGGTTATAAGAGTTAGTGACAAAGGTTATAAAAAGGAGTATCTCCTTAGGGATATTACAATTGTTGATAGAGATATTTATAGTACTAAAGATATATTATTGTCTGCTTATAAGATAGATCCTAAGTTAGGATATGGTGATGTTATCAAGGTTGATACTAAACTAGAGTTGGCTGAGAATCAACATAACCCAGGGGGATTTTCTTATCGCAATTATTTAAAGCAACAAGGTATTTATGCAGTGGCGAGGGTTAATAGCTATGAAGAGCTTAGAGTTATAGCTAATAGGGCTAATCTTATTATGAAGGGTTTATTCAATTTAAGAGAAGAGATTAAATCTTTAATTCAGAGGTATTTTCATCAACCTTATAATTATATCTTAGAGGCATTACTCTTAGGAGACAAATCTCTATTACCTGATAAAATAGAGGATAACTTCAGAGAGCTTGGCTTAAGTCACTTATTAGTTATCTCGGGATTTCATATTGGTCTGCTAAGTTATCTATTCTATCTAATTGGGAGAAAGTTAAATTTCTCTAAAAGATTGAACTTAATATTTAACCTTATCTTTTTAAGCTCTTATTTAATTATAACAGGTTGCCAATTACCGAGTTTGCGAGCTGTACTACTTATCTTTTTAGTCCTATTAGGAGATTATCTGGAGAGAAGAATAGATATTTATAATCTCTTAGCTGGTGTTGGGATTATTATTCTCCTAATCAACCCCTTTAGCCTCTTTACAGTCAGTTTCCAGCTTTCCTTTGGAGCAGTGGTAGCGATTAGCTTTTTGACTCCTATTATCTCTAATTATCTCCCAATCAGAAATGATAAATTGAATAATTTGATTTCAGGCTCTTTAGCAGCACAATTAGGATTAGCACCGATATTAAGCTATTATTTTTATGAAATTTCATTAATGAGTGTATTGAGCAATTTGTTGGTTATGCCTTTGATTAGTTTAGTTTTATGGTTTGGTATCTTTTTTATTTTATTTGCTTTAATGAAGTTAACCTTTATTGCTAAATTGTTTGCTATTATAATTAAGCTAATATTATTGATAGTTTTGAAGATAGTTAATTTATTAGCGGATAATTTTACTACTACTTTAATATTAGGAAAGCCATTTATAGCTATAATAATTCTTTATTATCTTATAATTTATTTTTTATTAAAGATTTTAAAACCGCGACTGATTCCTTATAGTAAAAATTATCAATTACATAGTAAAGCTATTATTTTGGTTATTATTCTGATCCTAATTGTACAATTAGGCTTTAGTGGTTTTAATGGTTTGCAGATAATCTTTTTTTCTGTTGGAAGTGCTGATGGAAGCTATCTAGAGACTCCAACTCATCAGAAAATCCTAATAGATGGTGGAGAGGATGGGAGAGAGATTAGAGAATATTTGAAATCTAGGGGTATTAGAAGAATCAATATAGCCTTTATTTCCCATTTTCATGCCGACCATGTAGGTGGAATTATCGAATTAATGAAAGAATTTAAGATTGATAGAATATTCTATCCACCAACTTTAGAAGAAAATGAGTTATCAAAAGAGTTCTTCAAGTTAGCAGAAGATAAGAAGATAAAGATAACTAAATTGTTTAAAGGCGATAATATTAGAGTTTCTCAGATTAACTTTCAGGTTTTAGCTCCTAACTTGCCATTAATTAATGAAAGTCCAGCAAATAATAATTCTATGGTCCTAAAATTATGCTACAAAAATTTTAAGGTGCTCTTTACAGGGGATTTAGAAATAGAAGGAGAAGAGAGATTATTAGCTAGAGGTTCTAATCTTAAGAGTACGGTTTTAAAGGTAGGTCATCATGGGAGTAGTACTTCAAGTTCTATAAATTTTATTAATAGAGTTAATCCTGATTTAGCTATTATTTCAGTTGGAAAGAATAACTATGGACATCCTAGCAATGAGGTAGTTAATAGGTTTAAGAAAAGGGGTATAAAGGTGTTAAGAACAGATTATTCTGGAGCAATTACCCTTTGGACAGATGGACAGAGCTATAGATATGAGCAATTTTTGTTTAATCAATAGAAGTTAGATTATTATATATATAGAAACCGATAAAGATTTCATATTAACAGTTATAGTAATACAACAAGCTCAAATGATTTTTTTTTGCAACGAATCTCACGAATTGACGCGTTTTTAAATCTTTAATTTAATCTATTAATATCCTAATTCGTGTGATTCGCATTAATTCGTTGCTAAATTAATTTAAATTCTTTTTCATGTTCTATATAGTTTAAATTAAAGTTTTTAGTAAAGAGTGGCAGGCAACGAGTAAAAAAGTTGTCTGGTTACTCGTTACTTGTCACTGCCCTTAAGGTCTAATAAATTGTTGTGTCCAATAAGTTGTTCCGTTTGCATCTTTAGCTAGACCGACACCGATTTCAGTGAATTTTTCACTTAAAATATTCTTACGATGCCCAGGGGAGTTCATCCAACTAGTCATTACTGCTTGAGCAGTCTTTTGTCCTTTTGCTATATTTTCACCAGCAGCAGTAAACTCTACACCAAATTGATTTAGCATCTCAAAGGGAGAACCATAAGTTGGTGATTGATGGCTGAAGTATTTTTTATCACGCATATCTTCTGATTTACGCCTTGCAATACTAGTGACTTGAGAGTTATGTTTATAAGGTTGTAATCCTTGTTTCTCTCGCTCTATATTTACTAGCCTGACCACTTCCTTCTCCATAGTAGCGATGCTTGCATCGGCTGTTGGAGCTGGTTGTTCTTGAGGAGCCTCTTGTTGTGGAGTCTCTTGAGGTGTGGTTTCAGGTGTTTGGGTCATATCTTCTTGTGGTGCTTGTGGCTGTTGATTCATATCATTGTTCATCTTAGGCTCTTGAGTTTTTGGTCTTCTATATCTAGTAAGTCTGTTTTTTAAATTTTGCAACCTAGCTCTATTAGGATTAGGGATATAGACCTTATCTCCAGGATAAATCATATCAGGATCCTCAAAATGCTTGTTCATGTTGAGAGTATCCATAAAGTTAGCCTGGTATTTTTGGGATATTGACCAGATAGTATCACCTTTTTTTACAGTATATACATTTCTAGTTTGAGCAGTTACAGACTCAATATTTAAAAATAATCCACTGAGAAGTATACTGATAAAAATTAGATATTTCACTTTTTTGTTCATTATCGATTTCTTCCTTTCAATTTGATTTTATTTTTTCAAATTTAAATATAAAATTAAATGAGCGATGATATCATCGCTCATTTTCTATATTTAATTGTAGGAGTCTGGAAATTTATAATTTATTTTCCAGCTAACTGGTCTTCATAAGCTTGAATCATCTTTTTAACCATCTGACCACCAACACTACCACATTCACGAGAGGTGATGTTACCCCAGTATCCAGATTTATACTCATTAGATACATTTAACTCTGTAGCAGCTTCTAATTTGAATTTATCTAAAGCCTGCTTAGCCATTGGATTTAAAACTCTATTACTACCAGTTCTAATACTCATTATTTATCAGCTCCTTTTAATAGTATAGTTATTAATATAATTTAATAGTGTGATTAACCTTGAGGAACAAAGTTACCAGCTTTAGCAGCTAGATTGTAATTGTTGTTATTGTCATTAGTAGTAGCATTTTGGATAGTAGCAGTATTAGCATTACCATTAGCGATTTGGTCTTCATAAGCTTGGATCATCTTTTTAACCATTTGACCACCAACACTACCACATTCACGAGAGGTGATGTTACCCCAGTATCCAGATTTATATTCATTGGAAATATTCAACTCAGTAGCAGCTTCTAATTTGAATTTATCTAAAGCTTGCACAGCCATTGGATTTAAAACTCTATTACTACCAGTTCTAATACTCATCATTAATCAGCTCCTTTTAATAGTATAGTTATTGATGTGATTTAATAGTGTGATTATCCTTGAGGAACAAAGTTGCCAGCTTTAGCAGCTAGATTGTAATTGTTGTTATTGTCATTAGTAGTAGCATTTTGGATAGTAGCAGTATTAGCAGCACCATTAGCAGCACCATTAGCCAATTGGTCTTCATAAGCTTGAATCATCTTTTTAACCATCTGACCACCGACACTACCACATTCACGAGAAGTGATATTACCCCAGTATCCAGATTTATACTCATTAGAGACATTTAACTCTTGAGCAGCTTCTAATTTAAATTTATCTAAAGCTTGTACAGCCATTGGATTTAAAACTCTATTACTACCAGTTCTAATACTCATTATTTATCAGCTCCTTTTAATAATATAGTTATTAATGTGATTTTTATTAGGATTATTAGAATATTAATTGGATTATTGACC
Organism: Orenia sp.; assembly: GCF_055140805.1. Classification (NCBI taxonomy): domain Bacteria; kingdom Bacillati; phylum Bacillota; class Clostridia; order Halanaerobiales; family Halobacteroidaceae; genus Orenia; species Orenia sp. Next base: position 605 of record NZ_JBSQYM010000050.1, on the reverse strand, counting down.
AGCGATTTGGTCTTCATAAGCTTGGATCATTTTTTTAACCATCTGACCACCGACACTACCACATTCACGAGAAGTGATATTACCCCAATATCCAGATTTATACTCGTTAGAGACATTTAACTCTTGAGCAGCTTCTAATTTGAATTTGTCTAAAGCTTGTACAGCCATTGGGTTTAAAACTCTATTGCTATTACTTCTAATGCTCAACTTTGTCACCTCCTTTTTAACTTTGTACTCTTATTGTGTGTCCTTTATCTTGATGATATACTAGAAAGTTTTATCTAAAAAACAAGATAATAATAAAAATTATATATAGATAGTAAAAAAGAATTATTAGCCATATAGCTATATAAATAAATCAGATATAGATAATAAAATAGTAGAATGATTATTGTACTAATAATATTAAATAAAAATTTTAATAATTTAAATTTTATGTTAAAATAAATATTAAGACTTAGCTTATAGGTATGTGAATTCAAAATGAAACTTAATGGATATATTGGGACACTTTTTTGAGTTGATAGTTGATAGTGTATAGTGGATAGTTAAAAGATTAAAATCCTTATGTTTTAAGTTTTTGAACTTAACTATAAACTATCAAC
>NZ_JBSQYM010000049.1:0-18089 GCF_055140805.1 Orenia sp. | reverse complement strand
ATTTAAATGTGAATACACATTTAATAACAAAAGTTTGATTAGCTCTATATTACGCTTGGTCAAAACTTGCATTGTTTAGTTTTCAAAGACCAAATTTAGAGTCGCTCTCATAAGCGACATTTAATATTTTATCAAATCTCATTTCAGTTGTCAATAACTTTTTGAAAGTTTTTTGGCAACAACATCATTAATCATAACATCTTAAAAAATCCTTGTCAAGAAGTTTTTAAAGTGTTCTTAACAAGCGACAAGATGTAGTATATCAAAATCACTAAATCTCGTCAAAAAAACTTAAAGATAAAAAACACTTTCTCGTAACACAACTAATAATTTAACATCTTTAATCATAATTGTCAAGAAAAGTTTAAAATTTCTTTTTCCTCTCAAGCAATGTTTATTATATTAACATCTAGTTCAATGTTTGTCAAGAAAATTAATAGAAGGGTACCACAATAATATGATACCCCAGAATCATCATATCTATTCTCTAATCTTTGCTCCTAATTTATTATATAGTTCTTTCTCAATTTTAGCTTGAACTTTGTTCACTTCTTTATCAGTTAATGTTCTATCTTCCCTTCTATAAATCAATGAATAAGCTAAGCTCTTATATCCTGCTGGAACCTGTTCCCCTTGATATAGATCAAATAATTCAACTGACTCTAAAATATCCTTACCTAATCTTATTATAATACCTTCGATATCTTTACTACTCACTTTATCATCAACTAATAATGCAATATCTCTAGTTGAAGCAGGATATTTAGGTAGTGAGATATACTCCCTAGCAAAAGTTGCATTATCTATAATCGCAGAGAAGTCTAACTCAAAAATTGTAACTCTCTCCTCTAACTTATAGTTTTCTTGGACATCCGGATGCAATTCCCCTAGATATCCAACCACTTTATCCCCTATCTTAATCTGAGCTGTTCTTCCTGGATGAAGTGTTGGATATTCTCCAACAATAAATTCTACATTATTTACAGCTAAAGCAGCAAAATACTCTTCTAATATTCCCTTTAAATAGAAGAAGCCTGGTGCATTTAAATTCCACGGATCCTTTAAATCTTTATTCATAATAGCCCCTGTTAATTGTAATTTCTCTAAAGGTAATTTCTTATCATCTATAGGAATAAAGACTTTACCCAATTCAAATAGAGCTATATTCTCAGCATTACGATTAACATTGAAAGAGACATTTTCCAAAATTCCTGGAAGCAATGTAGTTCTCATTGCACTATACTCATAACCAATCGGATTACTTAATTGAACTGTTTTCCTCAAAAAAGAATCTCCAGGTAAATTTATTTTATCAAAAAAATCAGGATTTATAAAAGAATAATTCTGTACTTCTAACAATCCTAAACTAGCTAATAGTTCTCTAGTCTTATCCTCCACCTTCTGTTTCCAAGTCTTTTTACCTTGAGTAATACCGCCACTTGGCTGTACAGCTTCTATCTTATCATATCCGTACAATCTAGCTACCTCTTCAACTAAATCAACCTCTTGCTCTACATCTACACGAAAAGCTGGAACTGTTACTGCCAATACATCACCTTTATCTTCAACTTCAAAGTGTAGCTTTTCTAATAAAGTCTTAATTCTAACCTTAGCAAACTCTGCACCTAATAACTTACTTACTCTTCTTGGTCTAACTGTAATAACCTTCTCTTCAACAGCATTAGGATAGATATCTTGCTTACCTCTAATTATTTGACCACCACTTAACTCTGCAATCAATTGAGCAGCTCTATCTAAAGCAAATTCTACTATATTGATATCAACACCACGTTCAAAACGATGAGAAGCATCACTATGTATACCTAACTCTTTTGATGTTTTTCGGACAAATACTGGATTGAAATTAGCACTCTCTAAAAAGATAGTAGTAGTCTCATCTGTTACCTCACTATTAGCTCCACCCATTACTCCTGCTACACAGACTGCTTTTTGGGCATCGGCAATTACCAACACATCTTCATTTAACTCTCTCTCTTCATCATCTAGAGTAGTCAGTTTCTCTCCAGCTTTGGCAGTCCTAACTACAACCTTATCCCCCTCTAGTTTAGCATAATCGAAGGCATGTAATGGTTGACCAAGCTCCATTAAAATGAAGTTAGTTACATCAACAATATTATTAATTGGTCTAACTCCTGCAGACTCTAATCTATTCTTCAACCATAATGGTGACTCTTTTACCTCTACACCGGTAATTACTCTACCTGCATAACGAGGACAAAGTTCATTCTCTTCAACCTCTACTTTAACCCAATCATTTATCTCCTCTTCTATCTCTGCAACTTCTACTGTAGGTAACTTCAATTCATTACCTGTCATTGCTGAGACTTCTCTTGCTACTCCAATCATACTTAAACAATGAGCAAAGTTAGGTGTTAAATCCAATTCAATTACTATGTCATTAATACTAAGCTCATCAACCAACTTATTACCTATAACAACTTCCTCTGGCAAAATAAATAAACCATCTTCTCCGTCATCAGGAAGCTCTAACTCATTAGTAGAGCACATCATGCCAAAAGAGGTCACACCTCTTAGCTTAGCCTTATTAATTTTCATACCATTGGGCATAGTTGTTCCAACTACTGCTACAGGAACCTTATCACCAACATCCATATTCTTAGCACCACAAACTATCTGTAATTCCTCTTCTTGACCTACATCAACCTTACAGACTGATAATTTATCAGCATTCTCATGAGAAACCTTCTCTTTTATCTGTCCTACTACTATATCTTGAATCTCTCTTCCTTTATATTCAATCCCATCAACCTCTAATCCAGCCAAAGTCAACTTCTCAGCCAACTCTTCTGGCGTATAATCAAAATCAACATATTCCTTCAACCATTTATATGAAACTTTCATCGTTATCCCCCTTTATATTAGTTACTATTAATTAGTGATTGGTGATTGGTGAAAAAAATTATTTAATCCTCTTCTCCTGTAACCAGTTTAAACTATCACCAACTTATCGCTAAATTACACTGTTTCTATCTAGATAAACAATACTAAAAATTTTTAAGTCTTTAGAACTTGCTCACACTAACCACTCACACCGACACTATAAAAATTGAACTTGGTCATTTTTTATATCAAAATTGCTCTAAAAATCTAATATCATTCTCATATAATAATCTCATATCATCAATTCCATACTTCAACATAGCAATCCGCTCTACTCCAATACCAAAGGCAAATCCACTATACTCTTCTGAGTCTATCCCTGACATTTCCAATACATTAGGATGAACCATACCTGAACCTAAAATCTCTAACCAGCCTGTACCAGAGCAAATTCTACATCCTTCTCCACCACAACTGGCACAAGATACATCAACCTCAGCACTCGGCTCAGTAAATGGGAAGTAACTTGGTCTAAATCTAACCTCTCTATCTTCACCAAATAACTCATGTACTACTTTAATTAATATAGCCTTTAAATTAGCAAAGGATATATCCTTATCTATCATTAACCCTTCAACTTGATGGAATACTGGGCTATGAGTAGCGTCTACTTCATCAGAGCGATAAACTCTACCTGGAGCAATAACTCTAATTGGTGGCTCAGCCTTTTCCATAGTTCTAACCTGTACACCAGAGGTATGAGTTCTCAACAACACATCCCCACCTACATAAAATGTATCTTGCATATCTCTTGCTGGGTGATTTGCAGGAAAGTTTAAAGCCTCAAAATTATAATAATCCTTCTCTACTTCAGGTCCTTCAGCAATTTCAAACCCTAGACCTAAAAATAACTCTTTAATCTCATTAAACGCTAAAGTTAAAGGATGCTGCTTTCCTAATTCTCTCCTTTTACCTGGCAAGGTAACATCAATACCTTCTGACTTCAAACGTTGCTGTTTAGCAACTTCCTTTAGAGTAATTTCTTTCTCACTAAGGAGCTTATTCAACTCTCCTTTTACTACATTAACCAGCTTACCAACTACCGGTCTCTCTTCTGGAGACAAACTACCCATCCCTCTAAGAATCTGAGTCAATTCTCCCTTTTTACCCAAATATTTAATTCTTAATTCTTCTAGATTTTCTAGATTATCGACAGACTTAATAGCCTCAATGGCTTCTTGTTGCAATCCTTTTATCTTCTCTTCCATCTCTAATTCCTCCTTATAAAATATTTAATATTTTTAAGCAAATAAAAAAACTCTTTCATCCTTAACTAAGGACGAAAGAGTTTATCTTCCGCGGTACCACCTTGCTTAATCCATTAAATAGTTACTTGCTTATTAGCTTTCAAGCTGTAACTACACTAGATTCTCTTAATCTCTGATAACGGCAGAAGACCGACATAGCCTACTTGAAATTATTTAAATAATAAATAACAAAGAATACATAATAAATATTTTAAATTCTATTTATTAATTATTATTTAGTATTTATTAATTGCTTTTCAGCCAGTAGCTCCAGAGTGAACTTCACTTAGTCTCATTTTAAGGATACTTTCAGTCTATGGTATCCACTCCCTGATAAAATAAGTTCTAAACTACTCTCTCCTTCACAGCTTTTAGTCATATTCAATTTATTATGTAACTTTAAAGGCATTATCAATTTAATTTGTTTAAAATTATATCATAGCTCTCTAATAATCACAAGGTTAAAATGATGGTGACTGCTTACTGATTACTCAATCACTATTCTCTGCCTGATAGCCTCATAGACCATTATCCCAGCAGCCATAGCTACATTCAAAGATTCTGCATCACCAACTAAAGGTATCTTAATCAATTGGTCAGCAAATTCTATCAACTCATCCCTTGGACCCTGACCTTCATTGCCTACAATAATCGCTGTAGAAGGTAAATAATCAGCTTCAAAATGATATTTATCACCATTAATATCGCCAACAACAACCCTAACACCACTATCATCTAAGATATTCTTCAATTCACCCAAATCACTTGCCCTATAAATAGGAACTCTGAATAAAGAACCCATAGTAGCCCGAATGGTTTTCTGATTATAGAGACTTACCGTTCCTTTAGTAGTAATCACACCATCTACTCCTGCTGCATCGGCAGTTCTAATGATTGTGCCCAAATTTCCTGGATCTTGTACTTGATCAACTATCAAGATCAGCTTATTATCTCCCGTTAATATATCAGCTAGACTATAGTTAACTTGTTCTACAATCGCTACTATCCCTTGAGGACTTTCGGTATCAGCAACCTGCTGAATAATCTCATCATCAACCTCGATTGCATCTATACCGCCATCTTTTAGGGCAGCTAATAACTCTTCTCCCCGCTGATTTCTAATTAAGTAATCTGAATAAAAGACCTGCTCTATATTTACATCTTCCTTAATTGCTTCTTCGATAATTCTAACGCCTTCTAAAACAAACTTACCCTCTTGTCTAATATACTTAGTACGATATAAAGAACGCAAATATTTAATTCTATTATTTGTAAAACTAGATATCTTCATTCTATAATAACTCCCTTCTGATAATAACACGAGTTATTATATCATAATTTATTATATTAATACAAATAGTGATTAGCACTCTAATAATTCTAATTTATCAATCTTTATTTTATCTAAATATTGATTTGCTTCTTCTAACGTTCCCATCTCTGCTTCTCCATTTCTACATCTTCCTTAATTCATCAAGGCTATCATTATCCCCCATTACTATTAAGGTATCACCTGCTTTAATCTTACTTTCTGCTCGTGGTGAAATATTTATACCTTCTTCACTTTTGATTGCCATTACATTAACTCCAAAACGGCTCCTTAACTGCAAATCTAATAGATCTTTATCATACATATTCTCATCAGCTGCGATCTCTACAACACTATAATTAGGGGCCAACTCTATATACTCTAAGACATTAGAAGAGATTAAATTATTTGCTATCCTCATCCCCATATCCCTCTCTGGATAGACAATCCTATCTGCCCCAACCTTAGCTAATACCTTTCCATGCAACTGATCTTTAGCCTTGACAACGACGCTTTTCACACCTAACTCCTTCAAAATCAAAGTAGCTAAGATATTAGCATGAATGTTCTCTCCGATACTCACTACTGCTACATCAAAATTGCTTGCCCCCAAAGTCTTTAAAGCATCTTCATCGGTAGCATCTGCTTGTACAGCATGGGTGACTATACTACTTATATCTTGTACCTTCTCCTCATCAGTATCAATTGCCAGAACATCATAATGCTTATCGGCCAGAGTTTTAGCAACACTATATCCAAATCTTCCCAAACCAACAACTATAAACTGTCTCAAATTCATCCCCCCCTAACTAGCCAATTAGTATCTTCTCCTCTGGATATTTAATCTTATTCTTCTTATCTCTCTCTCCAAGTGCCATAGCCAAGGTCAACGGACCCACCCGACCAGTAAACATTATAATTGTAATTAAAATTTTCCCGATAGTACTTAAGTCTCCAGTTATACCTGTAGATAAACCGACTGTAGCATAAGCAGATACCGTCTCAAAAAACACATGGATAAAATCAAACTGCTCCGTAATTGATAAGATCAAGGTTGCTATAATAATTACCAACAAAGAGACTATCGTGACAGCTAAAGCCTTATAGACAGTAATCTGTGATAATCTTCTCTTAAATAACTCTACATCTCGCTTACCTATTATCAATGAATATGTAGCCACTATTAATACCCCAATTGTAGTAGTCTTTAACCCTCCACCTGTCGAACCAGGTGAAGCTCCAATAAACATTAAGATAATAATCAAAAATAGACTCCCCTGAGTTAACTTACCTATTGGAATTGTATTAAAGCCTGCTGTTCTAGGAGTAACCCCTTGGAAATAGGCAGAGATTAGTTCATCCTTTAAAGTCAACCCTCCAAAGGTATCAGGATTGGATAACTCTAATAGAAAGATACCTATGGTACCGATTAAAATTAAAATTAAAGTAGTTACTAACACTAACTTACTATTTAATGATAGAGATTTGAACCTTCTCTTTTGATATAAGTCAGCAATAACAGCAAAGCCAAGGCCACCTAAAATAAATAAAGTAGTTATTACAAAGTTAATATAGTAATCTCCAATAAAATTCTCTAAACTGTTACTAAAAAGAGCAAATCCCGCATTACAGAAGGCAGAAATAGCATGAAAGACTGAAAAGAAAATAGCCTTGGATATTGGTAAAGAGTTTTTAAATTTGAAAAAAAGCAGTAATGCACCACTTAACTCAATAGCCAAAGTCAATAAAATCACATAACGAGCCAATTTAATAACACCAGCTAAACTAAAATGGTTCAATTCCTCTCTAATAATTATCCGCTCTCTAAAGGTAATCTTTCTTCCTAATAATAATGCAAATAAGGTAGAGGTAGTCATAAAACCAAAGCCACCAATTTGAATAAGCACCAATACTACAGCCTGTCCAAAAGTAGTTAAATAGGTAGCTGTATCAACCACTATCAAACCAGTTACAGCTGTAGCTGAAGTGGATGTAAACAATGCATCAACTAGATTTAAGCCCTGTCCATTTACAGTAGACACTGGTAATGATAACAAAAATGCCCCTATACTAATGACTATCAGATAACCCATAGTCAAAAAACGAGCTGGAGTTAGCCACTTTGTCTTGGCAAGAATTAATCTCACCTCCTGTTAAATACTCTGCCCTTAATATTACCTAAATCGAATAAGATTATAACTTTACTATAAATTTATTTTGATAATGCTAGTTTAATTTTATATTGAAGTATCGCTTAATAGAGATAATGCGACACTTTGTGTCGAGTGTGAGCTATGAGTGTGAGTGTGTGTGAAGTGCCTTTCTATTGGGGGTTACTCACACTCACACACCCACTCACGCTAATTTTAAAAGTGTCGCAATATACCCATCATCCCCCTTTTTAACTACTAAAAATACAAAAAACTGACCAACAGACGTTGGTCAGTTTTTCTCTAATATTCTTTTAAACGCTTTAAGCCATCCTCATGACCCATAACTACCAAAATATCACCTGAATCTATTACATCAGTCGCCTCTGGTGAAACATTAACTTTATGCTCATTCTTAATAGCTATTACATTCACTCCAAATTTTCCTCTAATATCCGTTTCAGCCAAAGTCATTCCCGATAACTTCTCGGAAGCTACTACCTCTGCAATACTGTAGCCTGGAGCCAGCTCAATATAATCTAAGACATTAGCAGAAATTAAATTGTTTGCTACCCTTACTCCCATATCACGCTCTGGATAGACTATCTTATCAGCACCTACTTTTGTTAACAACTTACCATGTAAACCATCTTGAGCCTTTACCACAACATACTTGACACCTTGCTCCTTTAATATCAGAGTAGCCAAGATATTGGCATGAATATTTGCCCCGATACTGACTATAGCAATGTCAAAATTATTGACTCCCAAAGTCTTGAGAGCATCTTCATCAGTAGCATCTGCCTGTACTGCATGGGTTACTAAACTACTGATCTCTTGAACCTTATCTGCATCTGAATCAACAACCAATACATCATAACCCTTACTAGCTAATGTAGTAGCTACACTTGAACCAAATCTCCCCAAACCTACAACCATAAATTGTTTCATTAATCTAGACCTCCCTTATCCAACTAAAATCTTCTCTTTTGGATATCTAATATTAACTTTATCCTTTCTCTCACCAACAGCCAAGGCTATTGTCAATGGACCTACTCTACCTGCAAACATAGTAAGAATTATTACAATCCTACCTATCAAAGATAGGCTACCAGTTACCCCAGTAGATAGTCCTACAGTACCAAAGGCCGAAACTGCTTCAAAAAATAAATCTAAAAATTCACCATTCTCAGTTATAGTTAAAATCATAGTTACAGTCACTACTAACAATAATGCAATCAATACAATAGACAAAGCATTATAAATCGTTTCTTTACCTAACCTTCTTTTAAAGAGCTCAACATCATCTCTACCTGTTGCTCTAGAGTATAACACTGCCCCCAAGGCTCCAAAGGTAGTTGTCTTGACTCCACCACCAGTTGAGCCCGGCGAAGCACCAATAAACATCAGAATAATCGTAAAGAATATCGTAGAACCTCTCAAAGCTCCCGTTGAAACAGTATTAAAACCAGCTGTTCTTGGAGTAACCGCCAAGAAATAAGAAGCTATCACCTTCTCTCCTAAAGGAAGATTCCCTATAGTTGCTGGATTAGAGTACTCTAAAACAAAACAGATAATAGTTCCTACAATAAGTAAAATAGCTGTTACACTTAATACTAGCTTAGTCTGTAAGGAGAAGTTCTTAAATCTCTTACCTGAATAGACCTCTGCAATCACAGCAAAACCGATTCCACCTATAATTATCAAAGATGTAATCACTAGGTTAACGACGATGTCACCTGTGAAATTCTCTAAACTATTTCCAAAAATATCAAACCCAGCATTATTAAAAGCAGAAATGGAATGAAAAATACCAAAATATAGCGCCTTTCCTACTGGCATCTCAAATAAGAATCTAATAAATAGAATAAATGCACCTATACCTTCAATAGTAAAGGTTACACCAATTACATACTTTACTATCCTGATAATCCCTGATAATTCAAATTGATCTAAGTCTTGTTGAATAATTAACCTCTCTCTTAAAGTAATCTTCTTTCCTAACAAAAGTGCAAATAGAGTAGACATAGACATAATTCCTAATCCACCAATTTGAATCAGACATAGAATTACTATCTGTCCAAACATAGTAAAGAAGGTACTTGTATTCTCTACAATCAATCCAGTCACAGCTGTAGCTGAAGTAGCTGTAAAGACCGAATCTAAGAAGTTCATCCCTTCCCCATCAGTAGTTGCTATAGGTAAAGTCAATAATATAGCCCCTAATAATATTACAATCAAATAACCCAAAGATAATATCTGAGCTGGGGTTAAATTATGGATACTCAATCTTCTTTTCATACTTAAACCTCTCTTTCTGTTAACAATCACCACTATTTTAAATTTAAAAATTATCTAGAAAATAAAAAAAGACATAGGACACCCTATGTAGATACTTAATCGGCCTCCCTTTTACGCTGACGAGGTTAGCTGTCGGATTCGGGCTAAAAGGATAGCCCTACTAATACTAAGACTAAGTTTAAGGTTAAACATAAGTAAACTATGAAATACTGATTATTTTAAATCTTTTACTTAAACTCAGCCTTAGACTTAAACTTACTATTAGATTCACCCCAAAAGATGGTTCCCCCGCTCTTATTTAAGATTAAGCGTTTGTTATTTAATTATTTTGTTCATTATACTATAATTTAAAATTGTTGTAAAGACAGAGTGCTAATTACTAATCTATCTTAAAACGATGATTAACACTATTCTGTAGCTAAATATTTAACATCCTTAGCTATCTTGGCAACAGCAAAGAAGATTACTAAAAACTCCAGTCTTCCTAAGAACATTCCCACTGTTTGAGTCCATAAGATTCCTGCTGGAGCATCAGGGCTGGTAATCCCAATTGATAGTCCAACAGTACCTAAAGAAGAAGCAAATTCAAACATCGATTCTGCCAAACCATATCCATAAGCTAAGTAAATTAAAACTCCAATAAAGTATGTAACCATATAAAGATAAATATAATTTGCAGTTTCACGAATATATTCTGCCTTAATGTATAACTTTTGTTCTCCTCTCCAGATATAATTCTCTACTACAGAATTTGGAGGTAAGAAATATCCCTTTAACTCCCACCAGACCGACTTAATCATTAGATAAATCCTATATAGCTTAATACCACCTGCTGTAGAACCAGTTCCACCACCAATCCACATCAATAAAACCATCGCTAAAACACCAAATTGATTCCAATTACTGAAAGTATCTAAAGAGAATCCTGTAGTTGAAATAGCAGATACTACTTCAAAAAATCCTCGTCTGACTGTAGCAGGCAGACTTGTATATAAGCCATTTAAGGAAAAATAACTGACAATTGGAGTAAAGATAGCGATGATGAATAATAATAATCTAATCTCACCATTTTTAAAAAAAACCTTAAACTTCCCCTTTAATAAGGCAAAGTGGGTAGCAAAATTAATCGTTCCTAAGATCATCAATAACCAAGTTACCATCTCTATCGGAAGACTATTCCAATGACCTATACTGTCAACCTTAGTTGAGAATCCACCTGTCGATAATGCAGGAATAGCGTGATTGATCGCATCAAAGACTCCCATTCCAGCTATCACATATAAAATAGTCCCTCCAATAATATATCCAAGGTAGATATACATAATAGCCTTAGTTGACTTCTTAACATGGGGTAATAATTGGTCACTTCTACCCTCGGCATTATATAATCCAAAGCCATAAGGATGCAAAACAGAAGATAACATTACTACTATTAATCCTACCCCTCCAAAGAACTGCATAATACTTCTCCACATCAAAAAGACATGAGAAGCCTTAGTCACATCAACTACCGATAATCCTGTCGTTGTCCAACCACTAGTAGCCTCAAAGACGGCTTGGGTAAAGTTTAGCTCTCCTGTTATCATAAAAGGTATAGCAGAAGCTATAATAGCTATAATCCAAGAGATTAAAACTATAATCCCACCTTCCTTTAAGGAAAGGGTAACTTCATCTTTGACAGGTGTTAATTTCCACAGTAAAAGTCCAACCCCAAAGAAGATAGCAGCTGGAATTAAAAATGCCTTTATATAAACTATTTCTTTGGGGTAAAAAGGTAAAACCAACAGTGGTAGTAATAAAAATCCACCAATTGCCATCGTTAGGATTCCAATATATTTTGTTATTAACTTATACCGTTCTCTGATAATACTTTTATATCTCATCTTAAGTTCCTCCGCTTCTTACCAAATTATAGCCAAGAAAGCCTTACCCTTATGTTTTTAAGGGCGGGGGTAAATTGGCTATTTTAATTTTTAGTCAATCTGAAAATTAAAATTATTCTTATACTTTTCGTATAAATCCTTAATAGCCTCGTCGAACAATTTAGACTTAGGGATATGTGTTGCTTGATGTAGCTTTTCTAATTTTTCATTAATTTCCTTGCTTAAAGTAGTACCTATTTTAGTTCTATTTTTTAATGACATATTATCACCTCCACATTAAGTATGCCATTTCTAGAAACAACTTGCAAGTTCTAGAATGTTGCGATATAATTAAATTAAGTTGAAAGGAGGTGTTAATCGTGAATAAAACTTATATACTGCCTATTAAACAACAAGAATTAGCACATAGATTATCTAAATTAAGTGGTAGAATATACTCTAAAACTGTATCTACTATTTTTAAATTAAAGCAATCTAAAGATATTTGGTTAAATAAAAATGATATGGAGAAATTAATTAAACTATATGCTAGTGGATTTGCTATGCACTCACAATCTAAGCAAGGAGCAGTACAACAATATTATACTAATCTTAAATCATTCTTTAAATCAATGGATAAAACCGATAATGCTAATCCACCATATCGGACTAGAAAATTTAATAAGGTAATTTATAAAAAGTCTGCTATTAAACTAAAAAATGGTTTTCTGAAATTATCTAATGGTAGAGGTACTACACCATTAGAAATTAAGACCAAAAGTTTAAATCAAAAACCTAAGTATGCTGAAATTATTTATCATCACAAGGAACAGGTCTATAAACTTCATATTGTAGTTGATATTGAGAACAAACAAATAAACTATGACAATGATAAGGTTTTAGCTATTGATTTAGGTCAAATTCACCCAATGGTAACTTTTGATGGAGAACAAAGTTTTATTTATAATGGTGGAAAACTTAATTCATTTATTAGATTTAGAAATAAAGAGTTATCCAAATTGCAAAATAAAATGTCTAAGTGTCAAAAATACTCTAATCGCTGGAACAAGTCCAATCGTGGTAAAAAGAAACTTATGCTTAAAAGTAGAAATAAGATTAATGATGTTTTGCAAAAATATTCATCACATCTTATTAGCTACTGTATTAAAAATAATGTTTCTACTATTGTGATTGGTGATATTAAAGGTATTAGAGAAAACATTAGTTTTGGTACTAAGACTAATCAAAAACTTCATCAATGGATATATAGGCAATTAACAGATATGATAGAGTATAAAGCTCAATCAGTAGGTATTAAGGTGGATTATCAAGAAGAAAGCTACACTAGTCAAACTTGCCCCAAATGTAACAAAAGACATAAACCTAATAATAGAAACTATATCTGTCAATGTGGTTTTTCATATCATAGAGATAGTATTGCCGCTATTAATATTTATAGAAAGTATACTAGAAGGACTTTAGATAAGTCCTCTAGGTTAGAAGGTGAATTGACATCACCCTTTGGAATTAGGTATAATTCTAACTCCATTAGTTGTTCTATTGAATGGAATATTAGACCTTTCAGTCGGGATATTCCAGCGTAATGTCAATAGAAAAGATAGTCTTGAACTATTAAGAATCCCTGTTCGTGACTACAGGAACGGACGTGGAGTTGTCAATCACCAGATAATACAGCAAAAGCCTCTCCTTGATTCTCTGGTAGAGTAATAATTAATACCTTATCTCCCTCTAATAGCTGAGTATCGCCCTTAGGAATAACGACCTCTTCCCCTCTAATAATACAACCAAAAACTATATCCCGAGGAAGATCAATCTCCTTTAAAGTCTTACCTAAAACCGGCGAACTATTTTGTAAAATAACTTGGGAGATATTAATTCTCCCCTCTTCAATCGATAATAAATTATTGACATCAGCCACTTCTACTCTCTGCTCAATCAATAAAGAAATTAGCTTGGTAGTATTAAAGATAGTCTCTACCCCTAACTCTTTAAATATCTTTTCATTATCGGGATTATTGACCACAGAGAAGGTCTTAGGTACACCAAATTCTCTCTGAGCCAATTGACAGATAAATAAATTATCTGGATCATTTCCTGTCAAGGATAGAATTGCATCTGCTTTATTAGCTTCTGCTTGCCTTAAAGAATCAGGCTTAGAACCATCACCATTAATCACCAAACAATTAAGCTCCCGAGCTAAAAGCTGACAATACTCTTCATCTTTATTTATTATAGAGACCTGATATCCCTTAGCCAAGAAATTCTTAGCTAAGTAATAAATTACCTTTCCTCCACCAACCATTATAATTCTCATACTAATCTCTCCCTATTATCCAATAATCTCTCTTGTAAATTTATCTACCAATAAATTGGTAGGACTCATTGTAATCACATCTAAATTACGATAAATAACTTCCTTCTCTGGATCTAAGAGTCTAACCATCACCTTTGGTATTTGATATAATTCACTAGCTATTTGAGCAATCATGGCATTAACATTATCATTATCAGTAGTAATTACTACCACATCAGCTTTATCAAATTTAGCCGACTTTAATATCTCTATTTCCGTAGCATCTCCATTGATTGTAAAACCTGTAAATTCTGCTGATAATCTATCAAAAGATCCAAACTTCTTATCTATCACCACTACATCTTCTCCTGCTTTAGATAGTTGATTAGCTAGATAAGAGCCACTCCTACCACAGCCTATAACTACAATATACATAATTACTCACCTTCCTTATCAATTTCCTCACCTAGATTGATACCTTCCTTCTGATAATCAAATTGAGTACTTCGCTCTAAATTCTCTTGAGCTGGACGATAAGCCGGATCTAAAGATAAAGCAGCTCTATAATTCTTTTGAGCCTCTGATAAATTATCCTGCAACTCCATAATTACCCCCATCAAATTAAAGGCTTCTGGCTTAGTAGCCTCTAGACCAACTGCTTTTTGCAAGTAATCATAGCCCTTTGTAAAGTCACGCTTATTAATAGCAGATTTAGCATAACTTAAATAATCTTCATAGCTATTCAATTCTTCATCAGATACTGCTAAGTTCTGCCTATCTAGTACCTCTTTGACTATCTCTCGAATTTCATTAGGAGCAAAAGGCTTTCTGAGATAATCTACCGCCCCCATCTTCATAGTCTCCACTGCTGTCTCTATCGTTCCAAAGCCTGTAATCATAATGATACTAACATTGTTATCTAAATCTTTCAGTTTCTTTAGGACTTCAATTCCATTAATTCCTGGTAGTTTCATATCAAGTAATACAAGGTCAAAATCATCATCTTTGAACTTTTCTAATCCATCTTCACCATTGACACCTGTAACCACTTCATAATCTTGATTCAAGCATTGCTTTAAAGTAATTCTAATATTCTTCTCATCATCAATAATCAAAATCTTCTTTTTATCCATTATAAATCTCCCCTTTTTATTTATAGATAGGATGCAATCTTCTCTAATAACTTACTAGGCTCAACTGGCTTGATAATATAATCATCAGCCCCTAAATCATAAGCCTTCTTAATATCCTCTTCTTCTGCTTTAGCACTCATCATTAAAATCGGTATTTGAGCTGTCGATTCATCCTTCTTCAAGGTCTCACAGACCAAAAAACCATTCATCTTAGGAATCTTAATATCCAATAAGATTAAATCTGGTTCCCAGTCAAAGGCTGTATCAACGGCATCTACCCCATCAGATACAATCTTAACCTCATATCCAGCATTAGTTAAACAGATCTTTAACACAGTTACAATATTCTTACTATCTTCAACAACTAATATTTTATTCAATTCAACCACCTACTTTGGTAATTTAAGAGTAAAGGTAAATGTAGTACCCTCTCCCACTTCACTTTCAACCCAAATTCTACCACCATGGGCTTCAATCATCTCTTTAGAAATTGCCAGACCTAAGCCTGAACCAGTGTCTTTATCCTTATCACCTCCTACCCTGACAAATTTATCAAAGATTTTATGCTGATATTCTTTTGGAATTCCTTCACCAGTATCAGTAACAGAAATATGAACTTTATGACCCTTCTTCTCAGCTAAAAGCTTAATCTGATCACCTGAGTTGGTATAACGAAGAGCATTGCCTATTAAGTTAGTAATTACCCAAGTAATTTTATTTAAATCAGCATGAACCGCTAAATCATCTATATTATCTGCTACCAACTCTACCCCTTTATTCTTAGCTTGATCAACAAAAGGTTTGATTGATGCCTCAAATATCTTCTCTACTTGTATATTATCAAATTCTAAATTTATCTCTCCTGACTCTATCTTTGATAAGTCTAATAAATCATCTACTAAATTATTTAAACGCTCACAATCTTCCTTAGCTACTTCTAATAACTCCTGCTGATTATCATTAACCTCACCAATATTGCCTTCTAAGAGCATGCTGATACCCATATTCATAGA
Source organism: Orenia sp. (assembly GCF_055140805.1). Classification (NCBI taxonomy): domain Bacteria; kingdom Bacillati; phylum Bacillota; class Clostridia; order Halanaerobiales; family Halobacteroidaceae; genus Orenia; species Orenia sp. The sequence goes on along the minus strand of NZ_JBSQYM010000049.1, from coordinate 1,838 downwards.
GGTTAATGGTGTTCTAAATTCATGGGAGACCATAGAAACAAATTCCGACTTCATCTCATCTACCTCTTTAAGATGAGTAATATCATCAAGTAAGGTTACTACTAGCTTAGTATCTCCACTTTTATCCTTTACTAGGGTTGTGCTAACTCTAAAATATAGCTCTTCATTCTTCTGTTCAAACTTAATTACTCTACTATCTTTACCAGATTGTTCTGAGCCTGAATTTAAGGTTTCAGTAATTAAATTAAAGATTCTCTCTTCCTTAACTGTCTCTAAGAAATGATTGCCTAATACATCTTCTTCCTCTAGCTTAAATAACTTTTCAGCACGAGGATTAATTAGTAGTATCTTATTATCATCATCGGTCACCAACAAAGGGCTAGAAATACTCTTTACTATACCTTCTGATTTATTTTTCTCAGCAATCAATTTAGACACATTCATCTCTTCATACTCTCTTAGCCTTTGAGTCATGCTATTAAACTCTGCTGCTAACTCTCCAATTTCATCTTTAGTATCAATTTCAATAATCTGTTCTAAATCTCCATCAGCTACCTCTTTTACTATTTCTGTCAATCTTTTAGTCGGTCTAATAATCAGATTAGAGATATAAATTCCAAGTACAATAGCTAAAATTACTGCAAGTACAGAAAATACTATTGTAGAATAAATTGCTTGGCTAGCATTATTATTTGCTTTCTGCTGAGACTTTTTCATATGTTCTTGATTGATCATTAATAGCTTTCTGGCTTCATTTTTTACTGTCTGAAACTGAAGCATGGACTCTTGTAAATAATAATCTTGAATCTTTTGCAGATTATCTTGGTTAGAAAGCTGCCTTAAATTCCAAAATTTATCTAAATAAACTTGATAATCTTTATTAATATTATTGATAATCTTCTCCTCACCAGAAATTGTAATATTATCTTCAGCTCTTGATAAATACTTCATAAATTGCATCTGATTTTCTCGAAAAATATTTAAGGCTCTTTCCTTCTGTCCGAAGATAAAGATTAACTCGGCACTATCCTGTCTCTCAAGGGATTCTACCATATTCTCAGCAGCAATAACACTCCGATAATTTTCAACCATAATATCATGTATCGCTTCATTTAAGGTCATAAAATTATTGATAGACCAAAGAGCAACACCAATTGTAATCAAGATAATAACTATGTATCCTAATAAAATTTTAGTCTTTAAACTCAAATTTTTAATCATTGCACCACCTCACAAGGCTATTATTAACTAAATAAAATCAATCTATTTTATAATTTAAAAAAGGCTATAGCAGGTAGCTATAGCCTTTTGAAGTCTATAAAATGATATATCTGAAGCTAACTTTAATGAGTATAATCCATGCAATTTAGTTAAAATAAATGCATAGAAATATACTAGATCAGTATTTCAGATATACTACGGCCTACCCCTTTTCAACGCTTACGAGGTTAGCTGTCGGACTCAGGTTAAAGGTAACCTTACCATTTGAGTCTTAGCTTTAGTTTAAGGTTAAGTAAATGAACTTTAAGTTCTTTACTCAATCTAGATTTAAACTGAAACTCAATATTGGATTCGCCCCAAAAGAAAGTGGGTCCCCCGCTTCTATCTTAATATAGAACTCAGCGATTAAAGTAGCTATTCAGTTTTGGATTTATTGTTATTATAACCATTAATCTAGCCAAATGTCAAGATAAATATCTCAAGATTATATCTTCTAACCATATAAAAAGTGAGATAATATAGAGATAATACGACACTTTTTATAATGATAAATTTACTAGCCACAGGTTTCAACCTGTGGTGATGATGACATGTTACACTACGGGTTAAAACCCGTA